>DASYEA010000848.1:0-7576 GCA_036499265.1 Schlesneria sp.
TTTTGGTGAAGCGATCTGGGCCACATTCGGTGGGCTGATGTCCGCGATGATCTTGATGTTCGTCAACAGTATCGTCGAAATCAAGTTCATGCGGCTGGCCGAGAATCGCCAGCATATTCGTGAGACCATCGCGCGAGCGAAACGAGAACTCTCCCTGGCAGTGGGAGAAGAAACATGATGAGCCGCCGAAAAATCACGCTGGCACTCACGCCACTACTCGACTTGCTGCTGATCGTCATCTTCGCCCAGTACATGGAAGTGAAGCTGGTCGCCAACAAAGAGGTGACGCGTGCCAAGTCCGAAGTGGATCAATCGCAGGCGGATCTCAAGTCGGTGCAGGAGCAACTGGCGGCGCTTCAAAAGCAACTGAGCATGTTGGATCTGCAGCGCAACGAAACAGAAAACAAGGACTATTCAACTCGTGAACAATTAGGCCAATTGTTCGGCGAGCTGTTCCGCATCCCCGAAGCGACAATTCAAAAGATCGTGAACCGGCGCAGTTCCGACGAAGCGGTGTTGTCGACCGCTGAGATTGCTGCGCTCAAGAGTGAGTTCAAGACACTTTCCACCGCCCGCGCGGACCAAATCGTCGATCATCTGCTGACCTTCACGGAAATGAAGAAACGTTTCGACGTTTGGGAACTGTATGTGCAGCAGGACAACTCGCTGATCATCAGCGCCGGTGGGACCAAGAAACGGTTGCAGCCAGACGATATTGAGACGCCCGAATTGTTCGTCGACGAATTCTTCAAACTCTACAAATCGTTTCCACAGACCAAGAGTGTTGTCTTGATCCTGGTCAGTTACGGCGATTCGCAGTTGCGGTATCGCTGGGCTGTGACGAGGGGTTTGCCGATCGTGGCGGAAAAGATGAGACTCGACAGCAATGGGACCATCAAATTTGAATATGCGGTGCTCGGCTTCCGCCCGGATGCGGCCCAACGACCATAAGTGAAACAAACACGACCACTGACAGGTCAGGAGAACTCCAATGAGCCAGAGCGCAGCGCGACTGTTCAGTACGCGAAATATGATGGGTGTCGTCCTGATCGCCGGGATTGCGGCGGGTGTTTATCTGGGCGATTTCATGAAAGGGCCAGGCTGGGGGGGCTCAAAAAAAGGGACGGGCAACTCGACCGGTACAGGCAAGGATGGGACGGTCGAGAAAAAGGCCGAAGTCGACAAGACGGAAGCGGCACCTGAGAAGGTCGCGGCGGCGCCCCTGCCGCAGACACCAGTCGTGAAAATCGTCATCGCTGATCGCTCGTATTTTCTACGTTCTGCCGAGGGCGATCAGCCCATTGAGTTGGATCAAGTTGTGGAATTGGCAAATGCAGCCCAGGGCGACGAGGATGGAATCAAAATTCGGATTTACCGAAAATTGTCGTCATACTCATCGGCTGAGGTTGCGCTGCAAGATGCCTTGGTGGCGGCAGGCGTCGATGACAAACAAATTGTCTGGCCCCCGAATCCCGTTGATTGATGGTCTGTATCACTGATCTCGCCAGAGATTGGAGGACATCGATGTACCGACAGACGGCATCGTCTCTCTCCCCAAGATCTTGGCGACTTGCGGCTACAACACGGATCAGATCAATTCAGTGATCAGATGGCGATCATCCGACAGATATTGTGGTCGGCCGTTCGGATCGGTCAATGTCACCGAATTCGCGTCAATTCCCAATTGGTGATAGAGCGTATGGAACACGCTTTGGATATGAATCGGGCGCTCGATCGGTTCTTCGCCATTGCGGTTCGTCTTGCCGATCATCTGACCATGACGCAGGCCGCCACCTGCCAGGAAAAAGAATGAGGCTCGTGCCCAGTGGTCGCGACCGGCAGTGCCGTTGATACGCGGCGTGCGACCGAATTCGCCCGACATCATGATGATGGTTTGATCGAGCAGGTTGTGAGCGTCCAGGTCATCGATCAATGCACTCAAGGCGATATCGAGCGGCGGCAATTGGCGACGCATTTCTGTGAAGTTGTTGCCGTGAGTATCCCAGCCACCCCACGAGAGGGCGACGCAGCGAACACCGGCTTGAACAAGACGGCGAGCCATCACAAACCGCTCGTTTCCCATTCCGCTATTGTCGACGCCATATCGCTTCAGGAGGCGAGGATCTTCGTTGCGCAGGTCGAGTGACTTGGCGAGATCACCAGACGTGACAATTCCCACGGCTCGGTCCGTGAAGCTATCAATCGCGGACAGCATCCCGTGGCTGTCAACGTCGCGGCGAAGACGATCCAGACCCGTCAGCAGGTCCTTGCGATCATCCAGTCGATTCAGACTGATCTCGCGATTCAGCGTCAAATTCTGACGACCTTCGCCGTCGGGACGGAAACCAGCATTTACTTGACCGACAAAGCCAGTCTTCGTCCAACCCGTCAGGTCTACGAATGTGGGACACGTGCCTTGCGCAGTTGTTTGAGATGGTCCCCAGAGCTTCGACATCACCGATCCGATACCGGGTCGCCCACCCATAGTTCGTAACGATTGTTCGCTCCATCCCGAATCGCTTTGGTGAGGAGCGTGTTCGTCTCGCAGCCCGGCAATGGAACGAATCACAGAGAATCGATCCGCGCGATTGGCCAGTTGCGGCATCAATTCGCAGATTTCCATCCCCGGGACATTGGTCGCGATCGGCATGAACTCGCCGCGGAACTCCTTCGCTGCCGACGGCTTCAGGTCGAAGGTGTCCATATGAGTTGGACCACCGGGCAGATAGATATTGATGATCGATTTGCCGGTCGCCCGCGTCCCCGCCTGTTGTTCCGCCTGCAGCAGTTGCGGAAGAGTCAGTCCGCCGACAGCCAGTCCACCAATCTTCAGGAAGTCTCGCCGACCAACGCCGTCACAGAACCTGTTCTTCCGTCCGAGGAATGTCAACATGGCTGGAGACTCCGCTGGGGGTGGGTACCTTCCGAGGAAGGCCGTTGGTGGGAGGTCAGGACCTTATTGGCTGGCCGGTTTGGCCCGGTACATCTGGAGAGCTTACTCAATCACGACTGAACAAATCAACACATTCTTATATTTTTCCGCTGCGAGTGAGGTTGCTCCTAATAACAATGGAGGAATTCCGAAGAAAGTTACGTGGAAGTTGTGAAGATTCCGCCCAGCAGCCAAGGTCGCCAAGACCTTGGGCGGGCGTCATTCGACGTTGCTCGCACAGCGACTTCGCCCAATTTCTTGGCGAAATTGGCTACGTCAACGCGGACGCCGAGGCGGCATCGCGTTTGTCTCGCTGCTCTTCTGCGGCACTTCGCCGGATGTAGAAGGGGACTGCCTTCCAGCAATCGAAGTGAATGTCGGGATAGGACTTCGGGTCGAGAAGCATCCGCTCACCCTGGAGGGAGACGGCTGATGCCAGCGGCTGGATGAATCGGTCTTCGGTTAAGCAGGTGGCCGTCGTCAGTGAGAGATCGCACCGTGCAAGTCCGCGTCCCACGACGAATTCGTTCGCGGATCGCGATTTCAGCCAGGTCTCGGCATCGACGACTTTGATCGGATCGGGACGAAACCAGGTTCCACCGGCCTGCTGGTAGCGACCGGCAAACAGTTCGCCGCGCTGGGCATCTTCAACGACCCACAAGTCACTGATGTCGGACGGGCAATTCATGGCGACTGCGGTGAAGGTATCGACGGCGACAAAGTGGCAGCGCGTCGCATAGGCAAACGTCTTCGCGCATACCATTCCGACTCGCAGGCCTGTAAAGCTGCCGGGACCACGACTGACGGCTACGGCATCTACGTTTTTAGCGCCAACGTCATGTCGTTTCAGCAGTTCTCGCAATTCCAACGCCAACCCTTGCGCGTGTCGTCGGCCAGCCTGTTCCAGGGAACGGACTTCGAGACACTGGCCCTCGCGGGTCAAGGCGACGCTTCCAGCCAGACCGCTCGTTTCGATTCCCACAATCAACATGCTTAATGACAGTCCTGGTGACGAGCGGCGTTGGTGAATGTGACAGCGAGCAAACCACGATATGGCGACGGTATCGCAGGCCAGCCAATTTCGCATTTCACTCTCTCGAAAATCTCTTCTGCATCCTAACGGATAAGTGGGCGTTTGTATGGCGATCGACTGATACTCAGGTTACAAATAATTCACGAAGTCGGTGCGGGCCGGCTTTGCGGGAAAGCGACAATTGAAGCCGGTTCGCGTGTCGAAGTCACCAATGGCGTCTGTCGGGAGATGCGAAAGGGGACATTCCACGTCGTGACACTGGGTTTGCAATGCGGTCACTTCTTCCTTCGCCCACTCGGGTGCATTCAATTTCATTTCGGTCTTGTTGAGAGCCGTTCGGCTCGCAAAGGGTAATTATGGCGAAGAATTTGTACGTTGGAAATCTTCCATACAACACCACGGCAGACGATCTGCGCGAGGCATTTTCGCAGTTTGGCACAGTCGCCCGTGCTCAGGTCGTTGAAGATCGCGAGACTGGACGCTCACGCGGATTTGGTTTTATCGAGATGTCCGACGGTGGCGAAGCCGCTGTGGAGGCGATGAACGGATCACCGTTTCAGGGCCGTACTCTCACCGTGAACGAATCCCGTCCTCGTGAAGAACGTGGACCTGGTGGCGGCGGCGGGCAACGATCAGGCGGTTACGGTGGGGGTGGTGGCGGACGCTATTAGGCGCGTCTCGCACACCTGATCTATCAGATAAATTTAATTTCGCAACGCCTTGATCGCCCGACCGATCGAGGCGTTTGCTTTTAGCTGGCCTTCGTCCCGGAAAGATCAAGTTTGGAAATCGAGGAGGTCCAAGTCCGCGGCACCCGAACCAAGGTGCCTCACAAGTGGTCGTTCTGACTGTGAATAATCCGAGCGAGGTTGCGTCGTTGCTGCGCCTTGGCATATAAGAATTCAGCGAGACAAGTTTTTAGACAGGCATCGGAAACATTCGATTGACGCGGAGACGGGCAATTGGATTTGGGCGAACTGGTCAGTGCGATCCGCATCGTCGAATTGTCCGCCAAGTCACGACAGGCGGCCATCAAGTCGCTGGTCCAGGCGGCAAACTGGGAAGACGAGGGGATCGCCCCCGATACGGTCTTACACGCCATCGAAGAGCGTGAAGCCGCAGCACAGACTCTGGTGTCCAGTGACTTCGCACTGCCGCATGCCTTCATCGACTGGGACGGCGACTTTCGCGTGGTGATGGGACGCAGTCGAACAGGTGTCGACTATGGGGTTCCGACCGGGCAGAAGGTCCAACTGATCGTCTTGCTGGTGATCGGCCGTCGTCTCCAGCAGACGCATGTCGAACTGTTGGCTGCCCTCGCCGAATTGCTAAAGCTGCCTGAGTTCCGCGAGCAGTTGATCGAAGCCAAGGACGCTCGTGCAATCGATGTCATGCTGCTGGCCAAAGCGGGCCTGCAACCCGATCAGCGTCGACAGCGTGCCCCCGGCATTCCCCGATTGACATTGACGCTGGTGAAGCAGGCAATCCAACTGGTCGAGTCGGTCGGTGCGCAGGCGTTGCTGTTGGCCGTCGACCGCTTGGAAGGGGTCCCCTGGGAGATCCTGGCCAGTTGGAAAGGTCGAGTCCTGCTGGTGACCACGGAACACAGCGAAGACTTTGAGATCGAACGCGACGACACGCATGTCTTCGACGGGCTGCATGCGACTCTGTCGCGGCTCGACCGATCGAACCTGGGTCTGTTGCTGGCTGCATCTCAGGGGCTGCTGAACGACAAGCATAGCGTCGTCTGCGTGACCGGTGCTGATGGACGGCGGCTGGACAGCATCTCGATCACGAAGCCCGAGTCACACTTTCGCGCGATGCTTTCGGAAAAGAATCGTCGCGGGGTCGACGTGGTTCGTCCAGCGGTCATGCTGCGGATCTTGTCGATCGCAGTCGAGATCGCCGCCGAGGGTCGCGAAGCGCATCCCGTCGGCACGATGTTTATCGTGGGTGATGCCAGAAACGTCTTGCGGCATGCTCAGCAATTGGTGCTGAACCCGTTCCACGGGTATTCGAAACAGTTGCGAAATATCCTCGACCCGAGTCTCGCAGAAACCATTAAAGAGTACGCTCTGATCGACGGTGCTTTCGTGATTCAAGGCGACGGTACCGTACTGAGTGCCGGGACCTATTTGATGCCGAAGTCGGCTCCAGCCAGCCTGCAATCGGGCCTGGGAGCTCGGCATCAAACAGCGGCAGCGATCACGGTGCATACGCTGTGCATGGCCATCACGGTGAGTCAATCCACAGGAACCGTGACTGTCTTTCGCAACGGTCTGACAGTGTTCCGATTGGAACGCGCTGCCACCACCAAGTGGTGACGATCTCTGATGACGGCCTTGTCTAACGCGGGCCAATTCCTAGTTGAATCTTCTTCATCACCGTGGCTGTTTTGGGAAAGCATCAGGTCAAGAGAACACTCTGTCGTAGACGTAAGCAATATCGAAATGGCAAGTAAATCTCGTCATTTTTCAGCCATTTTGAAAAACCAATTGTCATGTGTCTGATTGATGTACAGGGTTGTTCCGTGCAGTCAATTCGAGTAATCTGAGAGTGAATTCAACGAGCCTGTATTTGCGGCGTTGCCCATGTCAATCAAGACTGTTCAATGCCGTCTGTTGTTTTATGACCTGCCAAGCGTCGCGTAACAATCAGCAATCATTCGAAGATCTTCTTAAGCTGAAATTGTTCGGACGTGAGGTAAAAAGGAAGGAGTAGACTGTGGCGTCTGTTCGTGCCGAGAACGTGGCTGAGGTACTGTGGGAGTTGAAAAGAATCGACAAGGTGGCAACGTTCACCGAAGTTGCAACTCGTGCTGGTTTCAAACCAGGAGCCGGTGGCCGAACCATGTTGACTTGTCTGGCGACCGTCCAGCGCGACTGGCCTCATCTGCAATGGTGGCGTGCAATTCCAGATGATCACTGCATTGCCCACGACTCGCCTCACGCGGTGCAACTACGCACCGTCGGGCTGGAGTTGGAGCCTGCGAATGGCCGCAAGGGTTTCGTGACGATCCCAGATATCGCCTCACGACTGTTCGAATGGGAAAAATCGGCACCTGCAGCAGCAACTGCAGCGGTCGCCGCCGTTGGCTGAACTGATGCGATAAGCGAATAATGAATCATGCAGGAGCCCGATCGTTGAATCGATCGGGCTCTTGTCATTGGTGGAAATCAGCCAATGGCCTCAGCCTGGGAGGGCGAAGCTCCTGCTAAGCCGCAGATGTCGGTGGACGCACAATCACATGCGCGGCTCTGCAGGAGCTTCGCCCTGAGTTTCAGGCGCATCTTTGTTCTTTTGAGAGTAGTCGTTGATACCTGATTGCAGCAGCTTTGGCACCGTCGATCATGAGTTGCAGTTTTTCCCACCCGCGCCAGAGGACGATCCATCCTGGTGGCGGGCTGCTTTTTCTACCCGGATGACCTCCGAGGCGGGCCCTGTTGATTACACATAATTCCTTCTACTTCTCTGGTCCGAATTCGAGCCAGGCCGCCGAGTAGTCGAGCATTCTTCTTAGTCCGATCCAGATTGGCAGGGGACCTGTCGGCTTTTCTGAGGGGCGATTGTTATAGCCGCCCAAGTGAGCGATCAAGGCCATGAATTCACCG
>DASYEA010000849.1:0-6000 GCA_036499265.1 Schlesneria sp.
AACGACCTGACCTGGTTCGACCGACTGCCCTTCTACAACAAGCATTTCATCGACAATGCCCTCGACTAGCGCGGTGATAATGACTGGTTGAGGGCGGGGCTCGACCCAACCCGCCGCTTGAAAGAGCGGTGTGTCAGCGGCCGAGACTTCCGCCCGGCTTGCGATGACTGTGATGATTGTCACGGGAACCGTTGGCCAATAACTGCTGCCCAAAGAAAAACCTATAACGGCGACAAATCCGCCGAGAAGCGCCAACGGCAAGATAAATCGAGTCATCACATTTCGCGGCTGCACCACTGAACGCCCCTCTCTGGAGAGGGAGGGACGCTCAATGAGCAATTCCTGCAAATTAACTTGAGTCGCCATCAGAAGATTTCCTGTCACAACTACTTGGTGTCAGGAACGACGTAGACGCCGCTAGCCAGAACGGTGAGATTGCCGGCTTCATCTCGTTTTGCGGTCCCTTTAACCACGACCGTTTGCAGTTCTTTCACGCCGAGCAATTTTCTCGCATCCAATTCCACCGTATCACCCGAGCTGTCGACCACCTTAACGAGAGCCCGATTGGCAGGAAGCTGGTCAGTAGAGCAGCAATAATCCCACGGCGTGCGGCATCCTTCACCCGGCTTGCAGGGTTCTAGTTTGGGATCCACGATCGTGAATGCCGCACGCCCTTCGACCCAAGGATTCTCTGCTCCCCCGATGCGACCCAAAATTGTGACTGCCGCGCCATCGGCCGCGGCCTCGCGAGCATCTGCAACCGGCTTCGCGTCCGAGGGTTGCTCGCTCAACAAAATGTCAGACTTAACGTCCATTTTTGCTTGAGGCGCAGGGGTCGTCGGCGATTGACCACAGCCAACCATAGCAGCGGCCAACACGAAACCAGCAAAAGTTTTCCAGATTACCATCGACATCACCTTTCGTAGTGTTCAACAAGAGAACTAGATTGCTTTCAAACCATCAACAACCGGCATCCGCAGTGCTCGCCAGGCGGGGGGGAGTGACCCCAACACGCCGATCGCGAGCCCCGTACACAGACCGAACAACAACGACACGCTGTCCAGACGCAGCGTGAATGCTCCCATCGTAAACCGTACCGCGTATCCATTGAGGATCGGCAGAGCGACTACGACCGCTAACAGTGAGCCGCTGGCAGACAACAGCATTCCTTCTTGAATGATGCTTACAGCGATCGCTCGTCGTGAGAATCCAAGCGTTTGCAACATCGCCAATTCGCGGACTCGTCCCACGATGGCACCGTACATTGTGTTGAGACCGGCAAAGACACCGGCACTCGACACCAACAGGACAATCATCCAGGCGACACCGCGGACCGGGCCGTAGTGTTTTTGCAGGGCCGCGTAGTAAGCCAACTCGGGAGTTGCTTCCCATTCGAGATCGACTCGCTCTTTGCAGAACTCGCTGAGGTCGGCCAAGCCTTTTGGTTCGTTCACGGCCATCGCGACCAAGCTGAAATCCTGGCGCTTCATCGCTTGTTGCAGTTCATCGACCGGGCACCAGATTTCTGATTCGAAAGCAGCACCATTTGCTGCAAATCGTCCACTGATCTTCCAGGTCTTCTCCTCGATTCGAAGGCTTCTGCCAATGGACAGTTGGCTCGGCTCGCAGCCCAATTTCGCCGCGACCAATCGGCCCACCAGTACCTCGCTCGTGGCGGGCCAACTTCCTTCGACAATTTGAAACTGCCGGCGCACCAGAGGCGCAGCGAGCGTGACACCACGGACTAAACCCAGCGCCGGTTCCTCCACAGACTCCGTGGTGACTTCAGTCCCCAGATACAGTTCAGGAGAGACATGTTTCTGTCGATATCGCGTTTCGACGCGACGCAAACTCGCGGACAAAACTCCTGGCCCTTGGCCAGGAATGGTCGAATTCTCAATGTTTTCGCCCGCACCGAGGGAATGGACAAGAACCACGAGGGGATCACCGCTACTGGCCAGTGAAGAGTCCAGACCCCGTACGAATGCGACCACCAGAAAGACCAGAAAAACTACTGTGGCTAAACCGCATGTGGTGAGCACGCTGCGACCCGGCCGTCGCAATAGATTGCGAACTCCATAGTCCCATGGAAGTATTTTGAATAGCATCATAGCTGGCGGAGTTCAATCAGTTCAAATGAAGAACGGCGATCCGGAATCCGTACCGGTGGAGGCGATACCACCAGAAGAACTCGACGAGGCACCGCAAGGAAGAATGATTCGTGCGGTGGTTACAGCGCGGCACCGCAGAACGCTAGATCTGCAAAGAATGGAGACTCAGGCGTATAGCGCGGCCGGCCCGTTTCTGATCCAAGCACGCATGCGAAACGCAGCTCGCTCGACAGTCTCGCGTGCTCAGATGTGCGACTGAGCAAGACTCTGCTGAAGGCACGACGATTGCCGAATCATCTACGGGGATCGTCCAAGGATCTGAAAGCACAGCCCCGTCGCAAATGCAATCACATTCACCTTCAGATGTGGGTGTAACTGGCGATTGATCTTGATGAGGGCAACAATGACAACGCTTTTGTTCTGCTGGCGAAACCTTCGCTTCAATACAGGTCTGGGCCATGCATTGAAATGGGCACGTCAACAAGCTGCCAATCATCAAGAATGTAAAGCAACAATTCCACATGGCTTCAGAGTATAGTTATCAGCTTCTCCCCGCAATCCAGCTTCGACTTCAACCTAAGAAAGGTCGCTGGATTGAATAAGTCGGAAGTCATCAACAGCATCGCTACGGGAGTTTGTCGCTGCGATCTTCGATATGCCTCTGGTTTGAACACGACTACTTAGATTGAAGGCGGACGCTTCACATTCCGTCCGATTTGCTGGCGTGTGCAGCATCGTCGCGTTTTCTTTGCGCTTCAATGACCCATTGCTCAAAATTGGGATGTCGGGATTGGGCTGCGGAGACTAATTCGAAGCCGGTGGCTGGTGGGGTGATGTCGAATTCGGTTTTGAGCCATTCGCGGAGACGAGTTGCGGATTCTGGCTCGTCGGGGGGGTGGGTGAGGTCATTGAAGCCCAATTCGGTGTAGCCGATTCCGAAGAGGTGCAGGAAATCTCGAATGTTGTTGGCGAGGACGATCAGTTGATCGCCTTCAGATCCTAAGTGGACGACGGGGGCGCTGGAGGGATCGCGGTCGGCGTAGAGCCACAGCGCGAGGGTGGAGCCGTCTGGGCCGGCACCGAAACCGGCGAGTTGATGCCAGGCTGCGGACTTGGCTCCGAACCATCCTTTCAGGCCCTCGCCTTCGGGACGTAGCTTCATGTTGCCGCTGATGGGGTAGTCTGTCCGGTCGAGGAAGTCGCAGAGACGACGGAGGTCGTCCGGCATGGTGATGTCGGGAGGGAACTCGGCTTGGATTCGATCGGCTCGTCCCATGTGTTGCTCCTGTGGTTGGAATGGGTTCGGAGATCATGATCAAATGAGATTCGGGTTTTGACAACATAGGAACGGCCGGCCCTTCATGCCTCAAGAATCATTTTTTGGTTGGTGTTACCCAGGCCGAAGGGCCTGGGCTAAGTGAACTGCTGGCCCTTTGGGCCGGAGGACATTGTGCCGATTGCGTTCCCGAAGACGCAATGTTGGCGTAGTGCATAGACCCGGATCCATCGAGCCAAGCTCGAAGGGGTCGTGAATCGGCTACGTCAACCTGGATCCTCAGGCTCGTGTTAATCCTGGATGCGGTTGAGGACTCGCTTTTGTCTGTGCGAGTTTTGGGAGTTCCGCGGGCTCGATGATTGGGACCAATCTTGGCGAAGTGGGCTGGCCGTTGAAGTCGAGCCAACGATGTTCGCGATAGTCGTAGAGCTTGCAGCACTTGAGGGTCGTCAGCACGACGCGGGGGCTCCACCCGATGATCTTGATCGTGCCTGGATAGGCGGTCTCCAGAACTTGTTGGCTTTTGTCGAGGTTGTAAAGCGGGATCAGCGGGTCGACGTGGTGTGCGGAATGTTCGAGGACATTCAGGAAGAAGACATTGAGGATTGGTGGAAAATCCATATGGACCGTGCCCGCGACCTGATTCTGAAAATAGGACCAATCGCTCTTGCGGTCGAACCAGGGAATCTCGGCATTCGTATGTTGCTGGTAGGTCACAAAACCGGTGAGCCAGAGGAAGACGCAATAAGGACCGGCCACAGCATAGATGGTAAAGAGCAGCGGGTGGGGCCGGTTGATGGCGAGCGACACGCAGTAGATGCCGACGACTTCCGCGATGAGAAACAGGGCGATCAGTGCTCTATCCCACCGAAGTTCCACTCGCTGATTCGGCATGTAGTCGCGCGTGGGGAACAGAATACGTTTCCAATAAAGCTCGACAAAGTAGCAGAACCCGATGCCGGCCCAGCTGCGATAGAAACGTTCGAGCACGCGTCGGGTGGGAGGCAAGTCGCGATATTCGGCTAGGGAAAACGGGGGGTAGCCGGGATCTTCGCCCTTGAGATTCGTCCAGAGGTGATGCTTGGCGTTGTGAGAGCGTTTCCAACCGGTAATGGGATGAAGCGACGGCAGAAACGCGAGGGTTCCGATGACGCGGTTCATTCGCAGAGACGATACGAGCGTGCCGTGAGCGGCATCGTGAGCGACAATGAACAGCATGGCGACGGTGATCGCATTGGCGAGTGCGGCGGGGATGGATAACCAGAGAGGCAACAGCACCACAGCGGCCAGCGTCAGCAGCCAGGCGGCCGTGCAGAACGCGAAGATCGTGAGTCCGAACAGAGTACTGCGTTCTCGCCGCAGCTCGGGCAAGGTATTGAATAGGCTTCTGGTTTGCGCGTCCATGCTGTTCCTGATTTCGAATTGACCTGTTCCATGTCGCATCCGTGGTGCGTTCCGAAGACTCCACGACACCCTGCATAGAGGTCCGTGCTGGTTTGAATCCCAGATCATTGAGGCATTTCGCGTGCCGCGCCGGTTGTTCGCTAGCGATCAATATCAGGCCAGATGTCGTCGCTGCGCTAATTGTTGACTCGCAGTGAGAAACGAGGGATCGAAGGAGGGCATCACATTTGCGTCCTCGTTGGTTCAAGACGGAACTACGTCTTGGAATCACAATTTGACCGAAGGAAGCAACATGAAGATTCTTTTTAATACCGGTATCGCGGTGGCCTGCGTTTGCATGGTGTCTGCGAGTGCATTCGCTCAGGCTAAACTTGGTCAGACGCAAGAAGGAACGAATGGGGGCCAGCCTGGAAACACGGCTGCTCAACCGAACACCGCTTCAGGCGGCAACTTCAATGGGATTAACCAGTCGCCGTGGTTCGGAAATAACGCGACACGCCAGCAATTGCAGATCAATGAGCAGCAATACAACCAGTTGAATAATAACTATCAAAAGGCCTACGGCCGCTACAGGGACGGGATGAATGGGTTGGATCCCCACCTGACTCCGCAAGCTCGCTCGCAACGACAGATGCAGTTGCATGATCAGTTTCGCCAGGACTTTTCGTCGGGTACGAACGATGTTTTCGTCGACCCGACCGCTCGCCAGAGATTCAATGGGATGGACTATCAGTATCGGGGCTATGGCGCCTTCAACGATCCGACGGTTCAGAAGCAATTGAATCTCACGGATGCACAGCGACAGAAATTCAATCAGTACGGTCAGGATTCGAATCAGCAGCACAGCAACTGGCAGCAGGAATATCCCAGGAACCAGCAATTGGTTGGAAAACAGTTTTCGGCTTCACGTGTCCAAATGCAGGACAGAATCAAAAGCACGTTGACTCCCGACCAGCAACAACAGTGGAACCAGATGAGCGGTCAGCCGTATGACTTCACGCCGGATATGTATTTCGGCGACCAATCGCCGAGAGGCACCGTGGGGAATCCGACGGGGCAGTAGTTGACCTGCCAGTTTCTATCGTCTGCGGCATGACGAGGCTACTTGGCCCGGCTTCGCTCGAAGCCGGGTCGCCGCATTCACTGTGCGGGCAGAGCGTCCTTTTGGGCAATTTTCATCAGCCCTGATTTCCCGACAGTTAGGCCGAG
>DASYEA010000850.1:0-1542 GCA_036499265.1 Schlesneria sp.
ACAGCGGCAAATCTTTGCGCGGTAGCTATAGGCACGGAGACGGACGGTTCCGTAGTTTGTCCATCGAACGCCAATGGCTTGGTGGGAATCAAGCCGACGTTAGGCTTAGCAAGCCGGTCAGGAATTATTCCCATCTCCCACAGCCAGGACACTCCCGGCCCAATGGCCCGCACAGTGCGGGATGCGGCGATTCTGCTGAGTGTGATGGCAGGATTCGATCGCGACGACAAATACACCTCCGAAAGTGCCACCAAAGCAGAAAATGACTATACGAAATTTCTCCAGGCGAATGGCCTGAATGGTGCGCGCATCGGTATCCCGCGCAAATATTTCGGCTTCAACGAAGCGGTAGACAAAGCGATGATAGAGTCCATCGCCGTCCTGAAATCTCAGGGAGCGGTGATCGTTGATCCCGCCGAAATCCCCACCTTCGGCAAGTTCGGAGATACCGAGTTCACGGTGCTGCTCTATGAGTTGAAAGCCGATCTGAATGCATATCTGGCAACCAGGCCGGACGCAGCCGTGCATTCCTTAAAAGACGTAATTGATTTCAATCAGCGGAATGCCGCCAAAGAAATGCCCTACTTCGGTCAGGACACTTTCATACAAGCACAAGCCAAAGGCCCGCTCACCGAAAAAGAATATCTCGATGCGTTGGAAACAAATCATCGTCTCGCGGGCAAAGAGGGAATTGACGCCATCATGGATCAACACAAGTTGGATGCGCTAGTCTGCCCAACCGCTGGTCCAGCTTGGATTACAGACTTGGTCGATGGTGATCACGCCACCGGAGACAGTTCCAGTGCCCCAGCGGTGGCTGGTTATCCCCACATCACCGTGCCGGCAGGTTTCACTTTCGGAGTGCCGTTTGGGATTTCGTTCTTTGGACGGGCGTGGAGCGAGCCGACGTTGATCAAGCTGGCGTATGCGTTCGAGCAGGCGACCAAGTTCCGGAAGGCGCCGAAGTTTTTGGCGCATGTCGAAGGGTGAGAAAGCAAGTTGACGCTCGACGCCCCGAGCGGAGGCAGTGCGTTGTTGAGTTGGGGTGTTCATCAGGTGCGCAGGTGCTTATGGGCGGCTACGGCCTCGGCGGGAGTCGTGGGTGGGGAGTCCAGCGGCTCGCGGAGAGGGCGCGGGGCGTAGTCGAGCGGAAGGCGCATTAAGGCTTGGCGGTCGGCGACGGTGACGCTGCGGAGCATGAGGCTAAGGGCGTAGGTGACGACTGAGGCACGGCGAGTGGAGATGCGGCCGCGAGCGAGCAACTCGACGACATTCGAGAGGATGGCGTTGATGGTTTCAGTGGTGTCGTAAGAGCCTTCCTGGCTTGCGAAAACTTCAACGGAAACGTCCAGAGAGTCATCCAGGGTGTCGGCGAAGGTGCCGGCGCGAGCGGCGTGGCGTCGGCAGAGGGGCGAGCCGGGATGTTGCGCGCGAAGGCGGCAGCGGCTGCCGTTGCGGTTGCGTGCCTGGCAGCGAGTGGCCGTGAGACGAGGTGACGCGGTCGATTCTTTCAGTGGTTGCTGGGTTGTTTCGGTTTGCTGG
>DASYEA010000851.1:0-3710 GCA_036499265.1 Schlesneria sp.
GAAAGAGCATGCGAACCGGTCCAGAGGAAGCGATGAAGGATCGGATCGGGTCACGATCAGTCCGGACGGCAAGACGTTGACTTTTACTTTGCAGGCCAGTGGTGCCGGTGACGAGATGCGCATTCTGGTGCGGCACGGCACGTCATCGATCGGTCCACCGTGACGTCGTTGAATTCAAGAACAGTGCAGTTTGGATGGGCCAGATTTATTGAGTTTTAACACCGGGCTTGTGTCGCAACGGCCAAGTCATCCTACCATTTTCGGAGAGAGAGTATGCCTGGCAATTCCAATCGACCGCGTCGAGGCTTTACGTTGATTGAACTACTCGTGGTGATCGCCATTATCGCGGTCCTGATCGCGCTACTATTGCCGGCGGTGCAGCAA
This sequence comes from Schlesneria sp., assembly GCA_036499265.1. GTDB lineage: Bacteria > Planctomycetota > Planctomycetia > Planctomycetales > Planctomycetaceae > Schlesneria. The sequence goes on from DASYEA010000851.1 coordinate 385, forward strand.
GCACGTGAAGCGGCGCGGCGGACGCAATGCAAGAACAGCATGAAGCAATTGGGTCTGGCGCTGCACAACTATCTGGGGACATACAACGTCTTCCCGTACGGCCGCGGAGGAACGGGGCATCCGGACGAGACGGGGCATCCCACTGCGACGGATACTGCGAATACGAACAACGACCACGCCAGCGGCTTTATCGGTTTGTTGGGATTTCTCGATCAGGGGCCGCTCTATGGTGCGATCGCCTCACCGCAAACGATCGGCGGTACCTCATACCCCGCGTTTGGACCGTGTCCTCCCGATGCTTCGATCTCGCCTTCGACCGTCGCCGCTAACATGAATTACACGCCGTTCCAGACCAAGCTGTCCGTCCTGATGTGCCCGTCGTCGCTGCCGCTCGGCAAGATCTATGGCGGTCCGACGAACTACGCCTTTTGTTGGGGTGATCGCGTCACAGGGATCTCCGCTGGGGAAACGTCGCCTGCGACGCAGCGACCTCTGACACGCCTGAATATGCGCGGTTTCGTCTCATTCCAGTCGTGTCGGCCCATCGCGTCGATCACAGATGGAACGAGCAATACCATTGCCATGGGAGAAATCGCGACCGGCCCCAACGACAGCGGTTACTTCGGCGGAGCGGCACTCGCTCGCTCCACGATCACTGGTTCGCCGATTACGTGTCTGGCGCAAGGGAGTCGCAGCACCGGAACATTGAGCACCGGGACAAACAAGGCGTTGCGCGGCAATGGCTGGGCCCAGGGAGCATTCATCTATACCGGGTTCAACACGATTACGCCGCCGAACTCGCCCGCGTGTACTTCGACCGGCAACGATTACTCGGACGGCGTGGCGTCGACCAGCAGCTACCACCCCGGAGGAACGAACATCTTGATGGCTGATGGGGCCGTCCGGTTTGTCAGCGAGAACATCGATACAGGCAACATGGGTCACAGTGGCGACGTGACGATCGGCCCTTCTCCGTTTGGGGTGTGGGGAGCGTTGGGCACGATCTCGGGATCCGAGGCCGTCGGGGAATTCTGAGAGGCGGCGACGTTAACGTCGCAGGAGCCCAGAACTGAGGAACATCATGAAATTGAGATCAATGGCGGCCTTGTGCGGCCTGAGCCTGGCGATGCTGCTCTTCTCCGGTTGCGGGAAGGGCAAGATTCCCGGACGTCCCGAGTTGTTCAAGGTCTTCGGCAAGGTCACCTTCAATGAGATGCCTGTGGAAGGAGCCACCGTCGTCTTTGTGCCGCAAGCTCATTCGCATGCCGCCACGGGTGTGACCGACGCGAAGGGAAACTTTCAGTTGCAGACCTACGCACCAGAAGATGGCGCCGCGCCGGGGGCTTATCGAGTCATCGTCAAAAAGTGCTTTTTTGATGACAAGGAGATCGAGCGTCAACTGCTTCCGCCGCCGTATGCTACTCCGGATGAAAGCGGACTGACTGCGGATGTCGAGGCGGGCCTGAACAACAATTTTTGCTTTGATCTGAGGGAATGAATGTGCGCGATGGCCACGATAGGGTTGCAACCTAGTCTTTGGCAGGGAGAAGCAACTGCCGAGCCGCATCTGTCAATGGATTCACAATAACATGCGCGGCTCGGCAGGAGCCTCGCCCTCCCAAACATCTTTATCTGAAGAGACAATATGAAATTTCAGGCATCGTTTACCGTTGGATTAATCCTTTCCGCGTTGCTGCTATCGCGGCCTGCGACGTCTGCAGAGACCCTGGATTCCGCACCGGACGGCTCCTTCAGCGTCGTGCTGATTCCCGATACTCAGGCGTACAAAGGGGAAGGGATCAAAGGGGGTTCCCCGGACAATCACGATCCGGTGACCAATCCGATCTTCGCCGCGCATACGAAGTGGATCGTCGACAACCTGGGCCGGCAGAAGATTGCCTTCGTCAGCCATGTCGGTGACATCGTCGATATCAACGACCGCCGGCAGTGGAAGGTCGCCCAGGAATGCATGGACGCGATTCATGACAAAGTCCCGTACGGCATCTCCGTCGGCAACCACGACATGACGACCAAAGGGGACTCGTCGTTGTTCCAGGAGTATTTCCCAAAGTCCCGGTTTGAGAAATTCAGTTGGTATGGAGGCTGCTTCCCCGGTTCAGCAGACCGGCCCCAGATTTCGGGCAACAACGCCAACAGCTATCAACTCTTCACGGCCGGTGGTCTGCCGTTTGTCTTTCTGCACATGGAATGCAATGCACCGGACGATGTCGTTCAGTGGGCCAACGAGATTCTCGACCAACACAAGGACCGACGCGCCCTGATTACCTGCCACATGGGCTGGGGCCCTCGCTTGAAGCCGAAAACGAACGACGAGTATGTCACTGGTGAGAAGGGCCGTATGGAATGGGTCAAGATCCATGGCGCTCGCGGGAACTCGCCGCAGCAACTGTGGGAGAAATGCTATCGTCGGCATCAGAATCTGATCGCCGTGTTCTCTGGCGACCAGAGCCGCACGCACGCCTACCATGCCGCCACGCCGGGCGATCACGGCAACGTCATCCACGAGTTCATGCAGGATTACAGCACCGGCTGGCTGCGACTCTATCGGTTTCAACCCGCCGAGCGTCGCGTCCATGTCTTCACGTTCGATCCCAAAACAGAGGGACTTTGCCCCGGCACCAAACTTGTTCCTGACCGCGGACAGCACCAGTTCGAATTTGAATGCCCGCTGATTTCCGCAACCGGTCTGACAAATTGAGCACAAACGCCAGTCCACCCATTCCAGCGAGGCGTTGGCGTTCTATAACTCAACCACTAAAGCGGGGTTCTTGCTCTTCAAGACTTCCAATGCCTGGTCAGGAATTGCGGCCTTTTGGAAAGAGTGGATGGACAGCGTTCGGAGTGTTGTCGTTGCTTCCAAATGTTGAATGCCGCTGTCTGTGATCACCCTTGTGAGAAATCTTAGCTCTTCGAGGCGCGGAAGCTTGGCAATGGCTTGCAGATCCTGGTCACGCACAAAGTAACAGATATGGACTGCCAGACGGATGATGTCACCGTTCTCGTCGAGTTCGATCAGATCGAAAGTGATATGGTTCGCGCGAGCCCAGTCGAGGAACGCCACGCTGTTCGCGTTTCCGGCACGTTCGAAGATGTCGGTGAAGCGAGGGTACTTCACCTTGAGTTTCGTCTGCTGGGGAGTTGTGGTCGGAAACCGATTCGTTTTAACGTAGAGGACGCTTGCGACCAGCAGTAGCGCGGCTGATGTGACTGCGACAACGAATGCGGAATCTGACCGTCGACGGGACATGGTGGGCTCTTCGTCAGGTTGATTTCTCGAATCGTCTCAGATTTGTGGTTGCGAAGTC
>DASYEA010000852.1:0-12781 GCA_036499265.1 Schlesneria sp.
AACCGGAATGTAAAGGCTTTCCGTTTGGACTCCGGTACATGACCATGTACCGGAGGGAGAACGCAAAAACTTGCCAGGGAAGTTGACTCCGTAAGGCGTTATCCACTTGTCTGTTAAGTTCACTGAGACGCAATCGAGTATTTGGGCGAGCACTGACGTGCCGCTGATAGCTAAAAAAAAGACCTCTGCCGAGGGAGCCCCGGCAGAAGTACATGGCGGTCAGTAGTGGCCGGCATCCGGGCACTGGATCCCTTGATGCAGTGACTCAAGCCGGCTTGCATCTGGCTTGCGCGAATTCTAATGCCTTGTAGATAGTCGGCGCCGTCCTATCGAAGTGCGACACGGCGCTCTTCATTGTGGCGTCTTTATCTTCAAAGAATTCTGCAACTTCAGCTGCATGCTCACGCGACCAGTTTGAACGTGTCGACATGCTAATCTGGGTCCCGAGGGCATCAAGACCATGAGTCTGCTTCGCATAATCCAGAGCCGCTCGGATCGTGGGGATGGTTTTGCCAAAATACAGGGCAGTCAAAGCCATCGACTTGTTTGTTTGCAAGCGATAATTGGCAACCTCTCGCGCTTGAGCTTGCGCCCAACTGAGACGCGCCGGCACGTGGAAGACATCTTCTGTGAACCATTCGAGGCCGAGCCCACCGAATCGTTCTGGATCGACAGCGAATTCGATCGCGTCTTCGAGCACTTGATCATCGCTCATGGTATCACCGACGTCTCGTTTTGTTCTCCGCCGAGGCGTTGCCGGGTAAACACGGTGATCATCGGCAGATTCACCTTCGACGGTTTCCGCGTTGTGTCGTGGCAACAGATCGAGCGCTCCTGCCAGGGCACCAAGCCGGCACATTCGCACAACGACCTTTCCATTTGCGTCGCAATATACGCCCTCGATGTGCTGCGACAGCATCAAATTGGTCGCTGAAGCATTCTGTCCTGTGAGGATACCTTCGAGTTTTTGAAGACAGGCTGCGATTTGAACCGCATCGATAGCTTCGTCTCGCACTCGGGACTTCGCAGATGAACTGTTCAAATCCGCCGTGATAGACTGAATCCTGGCTCGTGATTGATCGAATTTGTCTTGCAAGGCCATGCGCAACGTGCTCGACAGGTTCCGATCTCCCAGGGATTGCATCCACCCATCGCATCGTTCCTCAAGTAGTTGAAGCTCTGCTCGCAGGCTTTCAGAACGGTCCGGCGACTCTGGTTGAAGGCGGTTAAACTCAGCTTGGACCTGCGTCACAAATGAACGAAATCTCTCGTTCTCTAGTATTGCGTCAGTTAACATTGGATCACTTCCATGATTGGGATTTGAGTTGAATTCAGAAGAGTCTTGCTCGCCGCCGGGACGAGGAGCTTTAGTCCGCGAAAAACAATCGCACTCGTACTAGTTCCATGATGATCCCGCGCAGCCATGGCTCTGGGATGCGGCGTCCATTGTCGCAGGTTCCATCTGGCAGCCCAGGACACGCGTACGCGACATATCGCTTCGCTGTCCCATCTTTCGCGTGGTATTCGGCTGAACTTGATGGTGTCATCGCTCGCCTGCAGTGAGCACAGCGCACAAGACCGGTGAGGATGTACTTTAATGCGATGCCTGGTGCTCGCAATCCGAGCAGCCTATCGGTAGGCGGCGCGCATGCCTCGGCGACACGATTCCGATTGCGACGCGCATTTCGAATCGCTTGCACTCGATTCCAATGCTCACGCGAGACAATTGGCTCGCAGTAATCTGGAACACGGATCCAGTCTGACTCCGGGAGCGGTTGAACAACACGCACATCATCGACGATCCCTGTACAGTTTTTCCCCCACACCAGTTCTCCGTAGTAAATGGGGTTATCCAGAATTCGGCCGATTGTGGCCGAGTGGAAGGGTTTGGATTTTGCTGGGATCGCCGGATCCGCATTTAGTCGGCGAGCGATTCGCGCGGTCCCCATTCCATGTTCGTCAGCCAAGCGAAATGCCTCGACAACGATCCACTTCGTCTCAGGATCGGGTTCCACGACACGGTGATCAATCTCCTCGACCGCGCCGCGGGTGACCATGACGTTTCGCAATCGAGTGCCGAAAGGCGATGGCCCTCCAACGGACTGTTTCGCGCGGGCGGCATCCTTCTTCCCGCGAACAACATTGTGCGCCTTCTCTTCATTTTCGTGGTTAACTTGGATCTCTTCGATCAGGCCATGAGCCTTCCCACCAATGGTTGTGGGATCGGCGAAGGAACTATTGGCAGTGACGACGAGCAAGCCCATTCGCTCGATCTTATGGCGAATGTGCGACGCATCTTTTGATCGAGTCAGTCGCGCGAATGTGTCAACGGCAATCAGGTCGGCTTGAACGGCACCAGATCTGAGGTCTGATAGCATTTTTTGAAACTGAGGACGACGCTTCGTTAACGTCCCGGAAATTGCGTCATCCCGGTAGATTGCGACCACGATCCATGGCAGTCCCAACCGCTTGATGACTTCGTTGATCGTGGCGATTTGCTGATCCGGTGACCGCGGATTCTGCCGCGTCGATGACATGCGCACGTAGATCACGACTCGGTACGGCCTTTTCGCGTCAAAGTTAGTCTTTAACATCTTTTCTACTTTCTGGCTTGATCTCGTCGCCATGCGCAAAATAGATCGCGATCTGGCGTGCGAGAAATCTGACCAATTGCTCACGTCGTCGGTTTCGGACAAGCAGTGCCAGCGATTCGATTTGCTCGCAATCAAGCCCTGCGGGGAATGGTAGATGGCCATCCGCGATGTGGGCTGCGAGGCGTTTCTGATCGCTAACTACTGATTCGGCTCCGTCGATATTTGCTCTGGTCGATTGATGATTCCAAAGATCCATGTGCGGCTTCCTAGGTAAGGCCGCGAGCAAGGTCTCCGACCCAATGAACGTCACTGGGCATTGGCTAGGCACATGCGCGCGGAAACGATGAAGATTTTTTTCGCGCCCAATAGCAGATTGGGCCCAAGGATAGGGGACTGCGGAACGACTTATGTAAAGTCGATAAACCGATAGCGCGCAAACATCACGTGCGGCGGTCGCCGGAGACATTACCGCTGACGACGTTTGCCTTTGCGCAAGTCGTACTGGATTTCCTGAACGACTTGAATGTCGGGCGCTGAACTTTCGCGCTTTGGCCGGTTGTCTCTAGCGTCGTCACGCTGGGTGTGATAGTGCATCAGCGCCAAAAAAATCCCATTGAGGAGTCGTTCAAAAATTTCCATCGAGTCGGAGTTCTGGAACCACTCTCCCAGCAGCGCTCGACCAGTCCGGCTTAGGATGAACGGTCCCGTCGCCGGATGGAGAGCAAACACATGGCCATGAAAAAGTGTGACGGAATCTGCTCCCTCGTCGACGGTGTGCCAGAACCGCAAAAATGCAGCGGAAATAGGATCGATTTCGCCCGTCTGCTCGAAAGCGTAGATCAGCGCCAACCACGTGACCGAGTAGCAATGGTGAAGTGCGGCGCGTGCTTCGTAGGAAATAACATCCAAGGCTATCTTTTGTTCCGAGTTGCCAGCCCGGCGGCCGATGCATCGCATGAGGCGTCTCCACTCTTTAAGGGCTAACGCGGCGGCTGCGTCTAGATCACCGCTACTTAAGAGGAGGCACGCTTCGTCCAAGGTTAGCGCAAGTTGTTCGTTGTAAGTGTCCTGGATGGTGGCGGGAAACTTCGTTCTTCCAAGGAGTTCCCAGACTTGGTTTGAAAAAGTGCGGCGCGAGAGTCTCGCCGATCGCGTTGGGCGTAGGATGTCCGATTCAAATGCACGAATCGTGGCGCTTTGTTTGACTTGGCTCATCTTTTTCAGAAATGCGTCTGCAAAGATTGTTCGGCTGCCTTCTGCACGGACATAGGGAACGAGTGAGGCGAGTAAATATCGCTCTTGGGCATCACGAACATCAGTAGCGTCCTTCGCCTGCACTTCGTGCCAATAGACGCGCAGGATTTCTTGAAAATTCCTATTCAACGCTTTCGAACCGCGACGCTGACCGTACAGCGGAGTGCTGGGCATCCACCAGTGATCGATTTGCACGGGGCCTAGATCCTGCTCTCGTTTGCAGTTGAGTTCAAAAGTGAACTCAACTCCACTGCCACGGATCTTTCGAACGATTCCGGTTTCCATGAGAGGCCCCGCGCGCATGTGCCTAGCCAGTGACCTTCGTCGCTTGTGACGGAGATTCCAGTCATTCGGACAGTCACCATGAATTCATCCACCGCAGCACTAATTTCGTCACAAACTGCGTCCTGGTCAAGTCGTTATGGCGATCGCCACAAGTTGGAAAGAATAGTGGACTTTCCCAAAGGGGTCGCGGCACCCGAAAAAATCCGTCTGTACTGGCGATACGACCACTATGTTCTGCAGTGGTGGGATCGTTCAGAACACCGGACATTGTCCGACCGGGTTAATGGCGATCTCGTCGCCGCTATCACTCGTGCTCGCGACATTGAGAAGCGGATGAACGAGATTGGACGATCAGGCATAGGGCGGAGTCGACTGACCTGCTCCGAGCTCATTGACCACTATCTCAAGGACGCTGGCGAGCGGGCTGCTTCGGGCGAAATCGATCTCCGTACGGTCGTTCGCTACCGATCCGCTCTCGAGTATTTGCGCGTCTTTTCTGAACAACTGGCAATCTCGCGATCCTACTCGCACGCCGCGAGTATTGATCGACGCTTCTTACTTGAGTTTGGCGCTTTCCTCCAAGAACGCCTGATTTCCCCCAATGGCCATAAAAACACCGCTTCGCGTCAGATGCGTGGTCAACACTACGTGCTGCAATCCGTTCGCAGCGCGTTCAGCTGGGCCGCGGATCCTGAACGTGGAAAGCTGCTGCCCGCTGAATTTCGCAGTCCATTTCAACGCACAATAGGTGCAATGCGGCGACCAACGATCGACCCCACACGTGAACCACCCATCACGATCGAAATGGCCGTCCAGTTCGTCGCGTCCTGCGATGAATTTCAATTGCGCTTGTTTCTGCCATTGATTCTGTTCGGGCTGCGGGCCTCGGAGCCGATGTGGCTCTTCCACGAAGACGTTGAACAGCAATGGCTCAATGTTCGTAGTCATCCCGGACTTGACTATCAGACCAAGGGCCGCCGGGATAAGCGGATTCCATTGCTGCCAACTTGCACTGACATATGGGAGTTCTGGCTCCAGCAGAGGACCGCTGGACTAATGCTGCGGAAACGCATCAGCATCGAGTCCCCTGCTCTGGCATTCGACGCTTGCGCTTCACAACACCAGACACGGTGCCATAACGACAAAATGTCCATCGTGGCCCGCCGCCAGTCGCGCGATCAGCTAATGCGTGAGTTTGGGGCCATTAACTATGATCAAATCGACAGTGAGTTCCGACACATCTCGAAAGAGTTGGACTGGAAATCGACTGCGACACTCAAGGGCTTTCGACACCTATTTGCGACCTCCCTCGAGAATTCGGGTTGTCCCGAAAGTTATCGGCGCTATTTTCTCGGTCACAGTCAGGGCCGGGCCTCCTCCGTCAACTACACGCACCTCGACCAATTGCAGCGGCATTTTGGGCGATTTCTCGTCGAGGAATACGCAGGCATTATCGAGGCTATTCGGGTTCGAATAGCAGGCATCTCGATGACGGAAGCATTGAGTGGGGAACATCCAGCGACAACGACCGCTGACTCGCGTCCTGTATCTAAGCGAAAGCGGTCAGCTTAGCCTCAACCCTCGTCCACTGTCGTCCGACCATTTGGCAGTGGTCCAACGGTATCGGTTCCCGAAGGCGACGACGAGGCTGAATTGGTGAACTTCAAGCTAAGCCGTCTCCATCGATTAACTCCCAGCGATTTCTATGACAATTGATCACGGTGTCCAGGTAATTGTGACATTCCAATCGACGGACTCATAGAGGCTGTGAAGCACGACCTCTGCTTGCTGCCGAGCCGCGGCAAAATTGCCTTCTGAACTCACGGCCGCTTCGACCAACTTCTGGGCATGCAGCATGGCCGCGTCTCGAAAGACGTCTTGATCGCCACCGGACCATGGGAGCCAGGTCGTTTTCTCCACGTTCCAGGTTTTCGTCTTTTGGAAATCGACTCGCGCGGAGGTCACTCTGAGTGGTGGCAGTTCGAGTGTCGCCGTCCGATATTCTGGATCGATGCTCGTGATCTTTGCTTTAGCCACATCACACACCAGCAGTGCGTCCCCTTTGATCAGCCATGATCCGCGGAGTCCTTCGCCCTCCGCAATCAACACGTCAGCGACATGAACACGTACCGGCGCGAGTTCGCCGATTCGCTCCAATTGCAAGATCGGCGGCCCAGCGGGACGGATCGCACCTGGCGTCGCCGCCGGACTCAGGGGGCTGGATCGAATGAAGGTGAAGACGATGGTCCCGGCTAAAGTTGCCAGCAACATCAGAATACTGGCTGGCCTAGCGGATCTCTTCCAATGATCATTCATGTTTATCCCTTCGATGGCGAAGACGTTCTTGCGACTCAACGATCGATTGACCGCAATAGTTACTGTCGAGTCCACGAAACGTGATCGTTCGGGTTACATTTACCGGCGGTGGTGGTGACGGCGCGATGCGTGAAGGATTAGTTCCACAACTCGCCAGGATTGGTAATGTCAGTAGGGCTATCGACAATCCAATCGCCAGGCTGGGGCGTGGAGCGCGTTTGCGGCGCATCGCAGTCCGGTTGTGGAGGCCTCGCCGTGGGCGGCAGCGGGTTGGAAATCTGCGACACTTTCGGTGAAACGGAATGCGTTGCCGAGCGATGGACCAGGTCGGCGGTCTTGGCATTAGAATTCTCCGTGATCGGGAATGAGCGAAGTGAAATCAGTCAAGCTGCCGTGAGTTCTCCTGCTAGCAGGTTGAGCGTCACGTCACAGTCGATCGGCAGGCGACGGAGCCAGCGGGTGAACTGATGCAGCATCAGTCCAGCTGCGAGATTCGCGGTGTAGATCGTGCTGCGTGCCGTACAGCGGCCCGGCTGAGCTTCCGAAGCCGCAAACAGTGTCGTGGGATAATGCGCACGGCCTATGCTTTGCGTGACCGCCAACACGCGAATTACTTCGCCCAGCATTCGACCATCAACCCAGAAGTCACAAGTTCTGTTAATCGATCGCCAGATGGCAGCGCGCGTGGTGATCGAATCGACGCAGCAGAATATTGCTTCGCCAACCTGGTACGAGGCACGGTAACGATCGGTGATCGCGCTTAGCTCAATTGTCGGGTCGATCTGACGTACGACAGCCGCAGTGGCGGCAACTTTGGGTGATGAAATATCGCTGGCGAAATATCCCTGCGTAGTGACGTTCGTCTCTTCCACCATGTCAAAATCAATGAGCTGGAGGCGTCGAACGCCGAGAGGGGCCAGTTGCAACGCCACCTGCCGCCCGATCGCTCCAACGCCGATCACGGTGACCGTGATGTTTTCTAAGGCTTGGCTGGGAACAAGATCTTGCTGTCGAATGAAGCGGTCTGTCAAAGAAGTACCCTTTCGTTTGGAACTGACTAACTGGCCGCTGTTGCACGTGAACGCGTGCGAGATCACTGGGAGAGTGGATCGACGAGTTTTAGGAAGTCGCAGTCGTCTGGGTAGAGTTCCATCCGATCGTTAAAGAAATCGAGATCGTCGAGAATGGAGCCAGACTTCGCCTGTTGGACACAGGTGCGATATTCTCGATCCCAAGCGGGATGGTCCGCGGAAGGGAACGGACGTTGGTAATCCACTTCGACTGGTAACTGTTGTTCGCCGCCAGGACCGGCTGAAAACCGGAGTCTGGCATAGGACTGTCCGCCGCAAGCCAGAATCGCCATCACGGCCCAGTCGCTGCGACCAAAAACGCGATGAAACGTCTCTTCGTCGACGGAGCTCGGCATAGCCGAGTCACCGGGATGCGTGTGGATCCAGATCCGACCACATTGTTCCGGCCGCCGTCCTGCATCAATCTGCTCGTCGAAGAATTCGGCGACGGCGGTATCGTCAAACGCAACGCTCACAACCGTGCAAACCTGCTGAACCAGAATCACGTCTTCCACCAGTAAGAGATCATCGGGGTGAGAGATCCCGAATCCGCCGACTTCCGAGTCACCAGCATCACGCAGGTATAGCAGCTTCGCCCACGCGGTCGGTGTAAACCGCAGGCTCGCCGGACGTGTCGGACTCCTCCGCTTCCGTATTCGATTCTTCATTCCGCGCAGCATCACAATCCTCGCAAAGTTGGTTGATGAGACAGCTTGAGCAGTACTTCAGGCGGCAATCGGGGCAGACTGCGAGACAGCTGGCGCAGGATCGTTCCTCGCAATGGCTGCAAGTTTCACGACAGTCGTCGCAGGCGGTCTGGCAGCAGTGATCGCAATAGGTGCTGCAACTGTCGCAGACATCTTGTTCGCAGTGATCGCAGCAACAAGAATCATCGTCGCTGACGGAGTCGTCACAGATCCGGCACCTGGTTCCATTCCAATCGGAGAGCGAGACATAGGGGCTGCTGCTGTTGTAGGTCAGCAGCGTTTGTTGGACGATCGGAAAGAAATCACAGAATCGCCCATCCCACAGAGCATTCTGGAGCGGAACAGTGGCGTCTCCTTCGCAAAGTCGATTGTCGTAGACATGAGGGTGAGTGATATCCGGACGAGAAACTGCGGGATTCGGAGTCCGCGCGATGACCTGAAACAATCCCGTCACAAGGTCTTTGCCATTGAGAACGACGCGAAATCGTCCAAGTTCGATGTCATCAAAAGTGATCGGAATACTGATGACACTGATCGTTTCTTCGCGGAGGTCGAACTCAACGTCCTCGAATTCGTCGGACAGTGTTTTCAGTTCCTCGTACAGAAAGCGCTGTGTCGGCAGTTCAGACCGTAGCGGTGTCCTTAACGACTTCGCAACATCATCGAGGTGCCGACAGGTACGGACCAACTGTGTTTGCAGCTCGCGCACGCAGTGTTGAAGAGCAATCGGCCAGCCGCGACGGATGCTCTGCTCGATCCGCCCGGCAAGACTCTGCAACGGAGCAAACCGCGTGAGAGTGAGGTCGACATTGACGGCAGGCTGAGGCTGGAGGGCCAGGCGATTGGCAAGTTTACCGGCCAATCGCCAGAGCATCCGGTTGAAGGTTGGCATCGACGGTTCCTGGCAAAAGAAAGTGAGCCACCGAGTTGATTCGGTGGCTCACTGAGGGGGCGGATCAAGAGACAGGAAACGCGGGGGCTCAAGCCCCTTCAATCTTCACTGGCGTGAAACTGATCCGGTCACCATCTTGAAGGACCTGATCCGCGGCAGCGGGCTGGCGATTCACCCGGATTAAGTAGTCTCCCGCTTTTCCTGTGGGTACACGCTGTGCGAATAGCTTGGAGACCGTGGAGCCAGTTTCCACTTCAATGTGGTCAGCAAACCCGGCACCGTCATTGTTGATGTAAAGGATTTTCATACGTGGGGCTCCAAAGGAATAAGTAAGGGTCCGTTCAAGTCATAGGCCCTTGATCTACCAGCAAGGAGTTCAGGCCGATTCGGCGAGGTCGCGGTCGGGCAGAAAGACTTCGTGCTCTTCGTAGGGATAAGCAATGTCGCATTGATCGCATTCGGCCCACTCAGGAAGGTTTCCACGATTGGAAGTCAGCTGCACGTCCGCCCCGCAACCAGGACAGGAGAGGCACAGATGCGGAGCGGGTGTGGCGATGGTCACATCAAGTCGCAGTAGGCTAAATCCCCGCTGGCGAATAGTGCGAGATGACTCTCCGGTAGCGTTCGCCACCAGGCTGTTCAGAAGAGATCGAGGCATGACTGGACTCCAGAAAGTAACGGAAACTTCCCAAAGCGCATCACGTCCCCAAGACGTGATAGAAACACGCTTGGGAAGGGATCACCAACGCCGTCGAGGAGGCGTTTATGAATCTGCGATCAGCACATCGATGTGACTGGTCGCTTTAATCAGGGCGGCTGATGTTCAGGACATGGTCAATGAGCCACCGCTGCTCAGCAGCGAGTGCTTCACTACGGTGGCAAAACGGTCCTAAAGTCGGTCCGCCGATGAGATGCGCGAACCACTGTCCAGTCGCATCCGGCTCGACATGGCTAGCGCGGGCGATCTGCACGATGCCGAGGGATGACAAATCGACAAGTTCATCGTACAGCGTGTCAATCTGACCACTGGGGCGAATGTAGAGTTCCATTACGGCTCCTCGCGCCGAGTGGGTCGAATGATGTTGCGGCGCGGACGATCGACCATCAAACCTTCCAGCGATGATTGGACACTCGACAGTTGTGTTGCCAACCGTTGGCGGAGCGGGCCATCGTCGCGCAATTGCTGCGATGCCACGCCCTTCATGGCGCGTTGGGCTCGCTGGACGAGTTCATCCAACTGCTCGTTGGAATGAACATTCAGGGAGCGAAATCGGTCGAAGAACTCAGTCAAGTTCGTCACAGCGGTGTCCCGGAAGACTTTCTGTTTACCGTCGAGATTGCCGTTCAGGCGTTCCCCAAGATGGTCCACGAGTTTGGACAGTTCTTCCAGAAATGCTTGCTCTGCCAGTTGCACGGCTTCATCGAACCGAGTTTGGACTCGTCGACATTCCTGCTCGTAGAGCGCCGGATTCAACTGCCGCAAGTAGTCGGGCGGCTCAACCGACGGATATTCGTGTTCGACGCGGAAGAGACCGATCAACGTGGGCGGATAGTCTCTCGGATCATAGAGGTTCCCGAGTCGCCGCCGCGCCGCGGATCGAAGTTCGTCATAACGCTGATCGAGTGTCGTGACGGCCTCCGTCAATTCCTGTTGGAACCCCGACAGTTGCCGATCAAAGTCGCCGATCTTCCGCTGGGGTATCAATCGGATGCTCGGCTCCGGATACGGCAACGAAACTGCTCGCCAATAGCTTTGGCAACGTCCTTTAATGCCCGTAACAATTTTGAAGGCGGGATGTGACGTGTCGAGGAGTTTCTTCCCAGCCGACAGGAACTTTCCCTCCGCTCCGAATGAGTCGGCGGCTTGGTTCTTCTGTTCGACAGTGAGCGTCTTGCGTGTGCCGAGCCACGTGAAACTCAGCTTGATGGCCGCCATGGTTCCACGCAGTTGTGTTGCGGCTGTCAACGTGTGAGACGAACCGGTTGTCGGCTCGTCGAGGAGTGAAGTTGCCATGTGGTTCCTTTCTCAGGAGTTCCCTTCTAGCGAAAAAAGCGAAATCGCCGCTCAATCCCGAGAGGATCGAACGGCGACTGTCATTCGCCACTTGTCTGAAATCGGCTGTCTAGCAACCGATCATTTTGGGACATTGATCACTGTTGATGCTTCTTCGGAATGGAGAGCCCCTCGGCGACACCTACCGCCGCATAGCACTTGTCAATTCGATCGCCAATTGTCTCAAGAGCGCTTAGACCATTTTCTTCGCCAAACAGCGAACTGCGTGTCCGATAAATGCGACGAAAAAGAAGTGACCTTTCGAGCGGATTGCTAATTTTGATGAGCATCTGTCCCGCTTTTTCCAGACCCACTTCGGAGTCAGATTTTTCGAGCGGGAAGCGCCAGAACGCGAATAGTCCATAGGCTTCAGCGGCGATCTCCGGGGAAAAGGATTTTTCCAACGTCTCGCAGATACCTCGTCCTACGGATGCCCCTTCAAGTCGAGTCATGGGACTGATTGCCCCCAGGAAAAACCTTCCCGTAGCGGCCTGACTAATCTTGGCCGCCTCCAATTCTTGAAAAGTCGTGGCGAGCAGTTTGCGCGCCTCCTCGCGTTTCCCGCTCTCGATCAGCTCCGTTACCAAATAACACCTTCCCAAGCCGACGTACAAGGGGTCATTCATCATGCTGAGGGCTGTCTGGCAGAGAGCCACGTTGCCGTTCGGTGCTACGCGTTCAATAACTTCGAGGAGATCCTGATTGAGCCCCTTCATTTGAAGGAGGATGGCCTGTTCAGCGGCGTCGATTTTCTCGGATTTGGCCAACCCGACTGCGAGCGGCCCCCAACCGCTCCGATCGGGGTCTCGCCCGTCCAAAAGCGGTAGCTGCATTGCTTCTTTGAATCGACCGTGATCCGCCAGGCTGCGGATGACAATCACTTGATTCTGACGTTGCCTAGCCAAGACTCTTTCCCCGGAAGCAGCCTGAATTGCCAGGTTCCAAAATCTCGTGGCGTTCTCGGTATCACCAGCGACTTCTCGCGCTGCGGCAATCCCCGAAAATGCGGTGGAGCGCTGGTCCGAAACTGGAGGAGGAATATGTTTAACCACTTCGGCAGCTTCGTCAGTTCGGCTTGCTGCCGCCAATGGAGGCGCAATGCGGGCAGCGAGGACCGACTGGGCAAGTACAACCTGTTTGTCTTGAGGCTTGCCCTCTAAGGACTGCAATACACCTTTCGCCGAATCCAGATCGCCGGAATCGATATAGCATTTTCCGATGGTCGCCCAAAGAGTTGCCGTTCGCTGGTCGACGATATCAATTGTATTGACCAATTCGCGGGCCAGTCGCAAAGAGCGACACGTGGTTGGAGGAGGATCACGCTGTGCAGCTGGCGCGTCCGATGACGCCTGTCTTTCGGTTACTTGAACGATTTCAGATTTGTGATCGAGAGAAGAGGTCGATAATCTCGGATTCCGTTTGTTGTCAGCGGCCTGGGCTGCAATTCGTTTGCCGTGATGCTCAATGGGAGCGAAGGCATTTCGATTCATTCGAGTTAAATACTCCTTGCCTCGTGCAAGATTGATGTACTGGCCAAAGAGGTCCAGCTCGACATCGGCGAATTCACTTTTTAAGTACGCGAAGTTCACGCGGAGATTATGTTTGGGAAG
>DASYEA010000853.1:0-2049 GCA_036499265.1 Schlesneria sp.
GTTGGCAATTCGTAACGGTGCCAAATTCATCGGCACGAACTCGGACGTGACTTACCCCAGCGAACGAGGCCCGCTGCCGGGTGCCGGAAGTATCCTGGCACTCCTGGCCACGGCCAGCGGTCAGCAACCCATCGTGATCGGCAAACCGAATCGCGGCATGTACGAACAGGCGATGGCGCGACTGAACATATCGCCTGGCCAAACGCTAATGGTCGGCGACCGCTACGACACAGACATTTCGGGTGCTATTGAACTGGGGATCTGGACCGCGGGAGTCTTGACCGGGATCAGCACGCGAGCAGAATTTGAACAGGCAAACCCGCCGCCCGACTTGATCGTGGAAGATCTTCTGGATCTCATCAATCAGTTACGGCTGGCCGACCAGCACTCATGAGGAACTCAAGTTCTGGACGCCCGCATCCTTTTCTCTGTACCTGAGCGTCTCTTTGACAAGGGATAGCGAAACCGGGTCTCGCTCAAAGTCCACATGAAGTGAATGGGAAAATTTCTGCCCAATAAAAACGCGGCTGCGTCGAATTGTTGTGTATGTCCTGCCTGTGTCACATAACGATGTTACCTGCCGCGATATCTGTCATCGCGTTTTTAATAGGCATGCCCAGCCTCGAGGCCCATGCTGAAGAAATTGGGGCGAAATTCGGTTTCGAGGAACACTTTGTCGAGTTTCGCAACCAGGACGTCAAGCTTGCCGGAAGCCTGCTTTTGCCGAAAAGCGAAGTACCTGTTCCGGCCGTTGTCTTTGTCCATGGCGCGGGGCGGCAGACTCGGGAGTCTTACCGCGAGGTGGGTGAGTATTTTGCGAGCCATGGCGTCGCGGCGTTGATCTACGACAAGCGTGGAACCGGCAAATCCGACGGCGCCTACGAAAGTTATGAGCCCTATGAGAATCTGGTCAATGACGCTCAGTCGGCCGTCGCTCTCTTGAAGCAGCGCCGCGAGATCGCGCCATCGCAGATCGGCATCTGGGGCCTCAGTCAGGGCGCCTACATCAGCGCCGCCGCAGCATCTCGATCGAACGACATCAAATTCATCATTGTTGTGGGGGCGGACGTCGCCGACGGCATGATGTTCTACTTTCGTGACAATCTGTTCCGAAGGTACGGGCTCTCGGACACATTGCGCGACGTGGCCGAGAAATTGTATCTCGTAGACCAGGATTTGCAGCGAACATTTCAAGATGGCTTCCGCCTCTCTTCATTTGCGCCTCGATCATTTCCACCACCGGACAAATACGTGCATTCCGCGTGGAGCCATGTGAACCAGCCGGTGCTGGCAATGTGGGGACAACTGGATCAACATGTTCCGGTCGGTGAAAGCGTTGCGGGTTTGAAGAATTCGCTGGGTCAGGCGAGCAATGTGAACTGGACGATCATCATCCTGCCGGGGACAAATCACGATCTGAAAATCTCTGAAACAGGCGCGCTTCAGAGTCAGTCGCATGGCTATCCGCCGGGGGCATTGCAAACGATGATCGACTGGGCCAGGAGCGCGATCGATCGCCCTTTAGAGATCGGCAAAATGAAACAGGAGGGCTTTGCCCCGGAAGCAGGGATTCTTCCCAGGTTGGCACGTTACGAAAATCTGCGATGGTATGGCAACGGAACAGTCCAGGCGGCACTCTGGATTCTCTTCCTCATCACCTTTCTTGCCAACACGATCGCAGGTCTATGGTGCTCATCGGCCCTCTTTTTCCGCCGTCAGCATAGTGTGGCCCTGTCAGCATTGACCCTGCCGACATCCAACATGGTTGTGAACTTGAAGCGCGCGATCTCCGCCCTCAACTTTCTAATTCTTGTCACGTTTTCGATCACCGCATTGTTAGTGATTGATCAACTGCACCCGAACTGTCCTTCCGTCCTGTTGTTCGTTCCTCTATTGGGGACCGTTTCAACTCTGGCGACCTTCATCCTACTGATCGTGCTTGCTAAGACTCCCCGAGATCACGGCTGGACGGCAATGAGAAGACTTCGCTTCTCACTGGACGTTTTTTGCCTGGTCCTGTTTGTCCCGTTTATGTTCTACTGGAACCTG
>DASYEA010000854.1:0-3252 GCA_036499265.1 Schlesneria sp.
TGCATTTCCAAGTGTCGACTTCGATTGCCGACTTGCTGTCGTCATTGCTGTTGAGTATCAAAACGCCAGCTTCACACCGTCGTCGTCTCAACTTCGCGAGTCGCAACCATGTTTGTCCGCTGGACTGCATCTTTCATCATACTGGGAAGTCTCCTTTCACTGCCCACTTGTGCCGACGAACCAAAGTACGACATCGTCGTCTACGGTGGCACGTCCGGCGGGATCACTGCGGCGATTCAAGCGGCCCGGCTGGGAAAGACCGTCGTGTTGATCGAGCCGACTGCTCACCTCGGCGGATTGACATCGGGTGGCCTGGGGGCGACCGACATCGGGAACAAAGCGGCGATCGGTGGCTTGTCACGTGACTTCTATCGGAAAGTCGGAGCCTACTATCGGCAGCCATCCGCGTGGAAGCATGGGTCTCTCGAATCCTACAACGACGGCCGTAAAGGGGCCCTTGAGGAAGAGCTCTGGATGTTCGAACCGCAAGTTGCCGAGGACATCTATCGTCAGTGGCTGGCGGAATACAAAGTGCCGATCCTGCGCGAGCGTTTCGAATTGAATGACGGAGTCCGAAAACAAGGCTCACGCCTCACGGCCATCAAAATGGAGAGTGGCCTGTGGATTCAAGGCCGCGTGTTTATCGACGCGACCTACGAAGGAGACCTGATGGCCAAAGCAGGCTGCCGCTATCACGTCGGCCGCGAAGCAAATTCAACTTACGGTGAGACACTAAACGGTGTGCAGATCGCGCACGCTCGCAGCCACCAGTTCATCAAGGATGTCGATCCATACATGAAGCCGGGGGATCCATCCAGCGGCCTGTTGCCTCTCATTCAAGCCACGCCGCCTGGAAAAGACGGTGAGGGAGATGCTCATCCTCAGGCCTACAACTTCCGCATGTGTACGACGGATGTCCCCGAGAATCGCCTCGATTGGCCGAAGCCCGAAGGCTATGACCCCGCCCGCTACGAGTTGGTGCTGCGGAATTGCGAAGCCGGTGATCATCGAGTTCCGTGGAACCCGATCTTCATGCCCAATCGCAAGACAGACACGAACAACAACTTTGCGATCTCAACGGATTTCATTGGTGCAAACTACGACTATCCCGACGGCGACTATCAAACTCGCGATCGGATCTTTCGCGAACATGTGCTGTACCAGATGGGCCTGATGTACACACTCGCCAATAATCCTCGCGTTCCTCAATCTGTTCGTGCGCAATTCCAGCGACTGGGTTTGGCCAAGGACGAATTTCAAGACCATCACAACTGGCCGCATCAACTTTACATTCGCGAAGCCAGACGTCTGATCAGCGAATACGTGATGACTCAACACCACTGCCAGGGGCGAACGACTTGCGAAGACCCTGTCGGCATGGGTGCCTATAACATGGATTCGCACAACGTGCATCGCTATGTCACGAAAGAAGGCTAAGTTCGCAACGAAGGCGATATCCAGGTCGGCGTCTCCCCCTATCCCATCTCGTATCGGTCGATCCGTCCTCAGAAGGCAGAATGTGAAAACCTGCTGGTGCCGGTTTGCCTCGCTGCCTCGCATATCGCTTACGGTTCGATCCGCATGGAACCGGTCTTCATGGTCCTGGGCCAAAGCGCGGCGACTGCCGCTAGCCAAGCCTTGGATGCCAATGTCGCCGTACAGGACATCGACTACGGCAAGCTGAAGGAACGCTTGTTTGAAGATCATCAAGTGCTGAACTGGACTGGCCCTGCGCGCACAGCAGGTATCGATCCCAAATCGCTGCCGGGCATCGTAGTCGACGATGCCAAGGCCAAGCTTACAGGGGACTGGCAGCACAGTTCATCGATCAATGGGTTCGTCGGTACGGACTATCTCCACGACGGAAACACCGATAAGGGAAATAAGACGGTCACCTTCGTGTTCGAAAGTGTAAAGCCAGGCCGTCATGAAGTTCGCATTGCTTATACGGCCAACGCCAACAGGGCGACCAATATTCCGATCAGCATTGAATCGAAATCATTCTCTAAGTCGGTCGTTCTCAATCAGCGTGAAACGCCGAAGGCGAGTGGATTTCAACCAATCACCACTCTCGACATCAAGACACCCGAGGCGATCACCGTGGTGATTTCCAACAGGGATACGAATGGCTACGTGATTGCCGATGCGGTGCAGATTGTGAGTGTGCAAAACAATTGATTCGCGGTCAGGCCGCGGCCTCGGCGCGATGCTTCAGGCCTTCCGCTTCTATCGACATGTATTCACTGGTCATACGACCCATCAGCAGGCCGATCAAGCCTCCTAACAGTCCGCCAAAATGGATCGTCAAGATTAAGTCACAACCATCAGACGTTTGAACGATCTCATGCCCCGCGGTCACGGTGACGCCGGCGCTCTTCGACACCCACGTAAAAGATTTCTCGGGCTCCCAACTGGTCACAGTCCAGATGGCGGGCTTCAGCTTGGGCTGTTCAATGCGAACTTTTGAACCCAGTAACAACGAGTTCTGCTCTTGTCTTTGAACGGACGTCACCGATTTCGTCCATTCCGGCCAATGATCGACGTCCGACAAAACCCGCCACACCCTCGCCGGTGCTGAGTTAATCGAGATGGTCTTGGAAAACTGTCGCATCGGTCCGTCGCCTCCGCACACCAAGTCCAGTACCGCCCCTGGATGTCAGGCGGTGACGGAGCATCAAGTCTCGACCTCAATGCCCCGTGTCCTCTGGGCCTCCGTGTTTCAACCTAAACCACAATCGCCGACTTGCTACGGGCCAAGTCTTCCATGAATCGTAGTGTTCGCCCCGTCGTGTCTTCCACATCCGGAATCAACCCGTCCAGGATCTGAGCGTTCGCGAAAAGTTGTCGGCCGCAGTCGCGAATGAATTCGTCGTTGTCCGAATTGTTGCTCAACTCGCAGAGACGGCTGATCAAGTTCGACTGAGGATTTACTTCCATCACGTGCTTGGTCTGCTCGAACTCGCGCATCGACTGTCCCAGCACCTGCTGCAGGCGGCCGCTCATGTGACTGCGAGGATTGATCAGGCAGCAAGGGCTGTCGGTCAATCGCGACGATTCCTTCACTTCGGCGACCTTCGAATCCAGCGCACCGCGGAATAGTTCCACGACGCGAGTGAAATTCTTTGGCGTTTCTTTAGCTTCGCCTGCATCGGCGGGGTTCGTCGACTCAGGGAACTTGATGTCCGCTCCGTCGATCGACATCACTTCCTTGCCGTTGTACGACCGCAATTGAATCAATGCGTATTCGTCGAT
>DASYEA010000855.1:0-5616 GCA_036499265.1 Schlesneria sp.
CAGCGAGATCGGTATCCTTCAGTGTGTATTGAAAATCTCCGCGTGCAGCCCGGCCGCCCACGGTGACGTCCTGTGTGGATGTGAGTGCAAGACTAGCGCCCTCGACCCGAGCGATCTGAGGTCGCAGCCGGTCTATAATCTGAGCGGCCGTACGACTTCGCTGGTCACGCGGCTTCAATGCGATAAAAAAACGGGCGGTATTTGCCGTTTGGGCATTGCCGTTGCCCCCGATGCTGCCGGTCTGGGAAGCAAACCCAGCAATGTCAGGGTCTTTTAGAAGAACGTCGCCAAGTTCGCGTTGGAGACGCATCATTTCCTCGGGCGAAACCTCTTGGGCGGCTTCCGCCAAACCTTGCAGCATGCCTGTATCTTGGATTGGGAAAAATCCCTTGGGAATTTGGACAGCCATCGCAACCGTCAACCCAATCGTGAACAGAAACACCGCAAGCGTAACTGCGTGATGGCGCAAAGCGATATTGAGCGTTCGCTCGTAGAAGCCCTGCAACCTTCCAAACCAAATCTTGCGAGGATGAAGGGAAGTGTGATGACGCGATGTTGCTCGCATATGGCGGGCACAGAGCATCGGAGCCAGGGTCAGGGACACAACTGCCGAGATAGCAATCGCAGCAGTTACCGTGAGGGCGAATTCGCTAAAGAGCCGCCCCACAATTCCGCCCATGAACAAGAGGGGTATGAACACAGCCACTAGCGAAACGCTGATAGACAGGACGGTGAAGGTAATTTCTCGCGACCCGCTCAGAGCCGCTTCTAGCGGCGATGCACCTCGCTCCAGATGCCGATAAATGTTCTCGACGACCACGATTGCATCATCGACCACGAAGCCAATCGCGATGGTGAGAGCCATAAGGGACAAATTGTCGAGACTGAAATCGAGCGCATCCATCACAGCGAACGCGCCAAGCAGCGCGAGCAGGATCGTGATGCCTGAAATTGCTGTAGCCCAAAGATTGCGCAGGAATAGAAGCAGGACCGTGATGACTAGTCCGAAGGTTAGAGCAAGTGTGAACCCGACATCGGCAACAGACGCACGGATCGTATTCGTGCGGTCGAGAATGGTCGTGACAGAAATTGCTGGCGGGATGTTTGCAGTAAGACGTGGCAGTAATGTCTTGATGCGCTCAACGGTGTCGATGATGTTCGCGCCCGGTTGTTTGTAGATATTGAGCAAGATGGCGGGAGTGTTGTTATGAAACGCGGCAGCGTAGCGGTCAGTAGCCCCGGAGATTGCGTGCCCTACATCGCGTATGCGAATCGGACCATTATTCCGGTACGCGATTATGAGGCTGTCGTATTGCGCTGCATCCGTGATTTGGTCGTTAGCGGTTATCGTGAAGCTTGTCTTTGAGCCGGTTAGCGTGCCCTTCGCTGCGTTGCTGGTTGAGGCCACGACCGCGCTTCGAACCTCTTCGAGGGTGAGTCCGCTAGCGGCGAGTTTGGCCGGGTCCACTTGGATGCGAATTGCGGGACGCTGCTCTCCGCCTAACGACACCTGACCGACGCCAGAGACTTGGGCTATCTCTTGGGCGAGGAAATTATCGGCGTATTCGTCCACGACCGTGATTGGCAGCGTGTCGGAACGCACTGACAGCATCAAAATGGGAGCGTCGGCGGGATTGAGTTTCTTATAGGTCGGGGGTGATGTCATCGATTGCGGCAAGGTCTTGCCCGCCGCATTGATTGCCGCCTGAACGTCCTGTGCGGCTGCGTCTATGTTGCGGTTGAGATCGAACTGGATAGTAACCGAGGTTGCGCCAAGCGCGCTGAAAGACGTCATATCCGTGACACCGGCGATCTGCGAGAACTGGCGTTCAAGCGGCGTCGCAACGGATGAGGACATTGTTTCGGCACTTGCGCCGCTAAGGCTGGCTGTAACGAGAATGGTCGGAAAATCAATTTGCGGCAGCGGAGCAACGGGAAGGCGCGGCAGGGCAGCCAATCCCAAAAATGCCAAGCCTGCCATCAGCAACAGCGTGGCGATTGGACGGCGGATGAACGGTTCGGAGAGGTTCACGGCGCGCCTTTGGAGGAAGGCGAGGTAGTTGGCCCTATCAGTGCGCCGGGTTGTAGCCTGTACTGCCCGTCGGTAACAACGATTGCTCCCTCGGAAAGACCGCCTGTCACTATCGTAAGATCATCTGTTGTGCGGCCAACCTGAATCGGCCTTGGTTGAACTTTTCGGGTGACGGCCGATACGAGCCACGCAAACGTACCCTGTGGTCCGCGTTGCACTGCTGAAATCGGGATGGTGAGAGCGGAACGGCGAGTTTCGATTAGCACACGCGCATTGACGAACTCGCCGGGCCATAGCCGATCGTCGTTGTTGGCGAATATTGCTTTGAGACGCATGGTCGCCGTTGATTGGTCGATAGAATTGTCGATGAGGAGAAGTCGTCCTTTGCTCACGACATGCAAATTGTCTTGGTCCCACGCGACGACCTCAACCGGCCCGCGTGCCATAGCAGCTCGCACGGCATCAAGATCAGCGGAGGGTAACGTGAATAGGACTGCCGATGGTCGGGTTACCACCAAAGTTGTGATGGCGACTGCATCCGATATGCGAACAAGATTTCCGCGATCAATGAGTCGAATCCCAACCCGACCATCACTTGGGGCTCGGATGGTACTGTAATCGAGCTGCGTTTGCGCCGTTTCTATCGCCGCATCGTCGGCGGCTATCGAAGCCTTCAATTGTTCGAATTTGGCTTGCTGTTGCTCCACATCCTGCCGTGAAACGATATTCCTTGAACCCAGAGCAGTGAATCGATTTAAGTCCTTTTCTGCCGCAACGAAGAGCGCAGAATCTTGTGCTTTTTTTGCCTTGGCCTGGTCCAGAGCGGCCACAAATAGACGGGGCTCGATGCGTGCGAGAACATCGCCCTTTTTGACTTGCTGGCCTTCCGTGAAAAGCAC
This sequence comes from Schlesneria sp., assembly GCA_036499265.1. Classification (GTDB taxonomy): domain Bacteria; phylum Planctomycetota; class Planctomycetia; order Planctomycetales; family Planctomycetaceae; genus Schlesneria. The sequence goes on from DASYEA010000855.1 coordinate 2,932, forward strand.
GTCGTCCAGTACGCCCTCGACTTGGGGGTGGATCGAAACCATTTGAGATGCCTGAACTGTGCCAAGGCCGGTCAGGTAGATTGGGACGTCCTTCAATGTGGCTTGGGCTACGCTGACTGGAACGGGAAGAGCGCTAGGTCGTGCCTGCCCGGCGTTGGCCGGTTGTCGCGAATTCCAACTCATCGCACTGCAAACACTTAGAATAAGAAGTCCGCCCAAAATGAAGGACCGAGACTTAGCCAACCTATATCTCCTGCGTTGACAGATGACTTTTCGGCGGACTCGACCTCAGCAGCATTTAGGCTGTAATAGGCTGAGTGTTGGACAGATTGGCTTGGCAGACCAGCTATTTGATCTAATGCTATGGCCAAGAAAAATTTGGGGTGGCTGAGATGGCGAGTCGTCCAGCTTACTTGAATGGATTACGTGCGTTTGAGGCGGCCGCGCGTTTCGGGAGCTTCACGCTGGCCGCGAAAGAGCTGCACGTCACACAGGCAGCCGTGAGTCAGCAGGTCAGGCTCTTGGAAAAGCGCCTCGGCTTCGCTCTGTTTCAGCGTCACGCCAATGGGCTTGAACTCACGGACCAAGGTCGTGCGCTCCAACCGGGACTCACTGACGCCTTCAACAGCATTGAGCGGCTTACCGATCAAGTTGCCGCGATGCGGTCGGGTCCGGTGCTTGTTGCGGGGATCGCACCTGCATTCGCTCTGAACTGGTTGATTCCGCGCCTCCCCGAATTCAGTAGCAAACATCCCGAGGTTGAATTTCGTATGGCGACAGGAGGCAAAAGGCTTCCATTGCGCGACGACTGGACCTGTTCCGTGCGGCGTGGCGTCGGCGATTGGCCTGGCTACATCGCCGAAGAACTGTTTCCGGCCACGCTCGTTCCCGTTTGCACGCCAGCAATTGCAAAGACTCTGCGGAATCCGCACGACCTCAATCGCGCGACTCTGATCGTTGTGGCGCATTTGCGTGAGCAATGGGCATGGTGGTTTGAAGCAGCCGGTCTATCGCCAGCTATTCAACCCGCAGGTGAGGTTGTATTTGAGAGTTCGCCAATGGCCATCAAGGCAGTGCTGGATGGTGTGGGTGTTGCCGTTGCGCAGCTTCCCTACATCAGTGATGCACTCGTGAGCGGACGATTGGTCGCCCCATTTCCTATCGTTCCGCGAAAATACGAGAGCTGGTACCTGGCGTACCGACCTGTACGTCAGGACGATCCGGCATTGCTCATTTTTCGGGATTGGCTTCACAGCGAAGCGGCGCTGCAGCGCCAGGAATATGAGCGTTTGATCCCGTCTAAAGCAGGCTGAATGATCGAAAGAGGTCAAAATAGGTTGCCCCGAAATGTCTTGTGCGACCAGGTGCTCGACATGGGCTGACGAGCTGACCTATTCAAATGCAGGAGCACCCCTTGGGTTCTATCGAATGGCTTAATGCGAACGCGCCGGGTTTCCGGAATCTTACGCTCGGAGAATTGGAGGCGATTACGCACTTTTCGCTGGTCTGGAGCTTCTTTGAGGCAAAGGTGCTGAATAACAACGCCAACACTGCCCAATTGCGGGCGACGGCAAAAAAATTGGATGCGGCAGGCAGGCTTACACCTACAGATTTCGATGAAGAGCTAAGCTACTTCCGGAATCGGTATGTGAGTGGCGGAAACTTCACCGAATTTTTCGACGGACTCTATCTCGACCGGCAGAACCCAGACGACCAAGCGCTTGTCGAAGGGGTGCTTCGAGGGCAGAACAACAATCTCTCCGACATCGTCGCGGCATTGCTTATCATCGTGTACCGGTTCAGGAATAATTATTTTCATGGGGAGAAGTGGGCCTACGACATGCGCGGACAACTCGACAATTTCAACCGTGCCAACGCGCTTTTACGGCGCGTTTTCGAGTTGTGCGCCTAGATTTTTATCCCCTTATCGTGATTTCTACAGCTTCGGGTTTCACGCCGAATGTCGCCGCTAGACCGTTACGAGCCTCGGCAATTGTCATTGGCCGCACCCCATCAGATGAAACTGGTTGGGGAGATGGGGCTGGAGACGCGCCTGCGCCGCGCGGTGGCATCGGTTGAAATTTCAGCTCGTCGATTTTGATTCCGCGCTTAGCGAGGTCCGAGCTCGATAAGTAGCGAACCGGATTTCTGTCGTGATCCCAAACGTCAGGCACGTCGATTCGCGCGAATTCGCTGATCGTGACCCGCCAGCGTTGCTTGCCGTCTCTGCTTTCCTCCCCCGTTTTACTCACGCCCGATACCTTGCCCACCAAGAAGGCGGTTCCGTGTGCCTCAGTAGCGTCGGAAAATTCGTGATCGGGGTTGTGGCGATTCTGCGTACAGACGAGCCAAGTGCATTGTTTCGCGCGAGCCGCATTCAGCACCCACGCCTGGGAGCCGCCTTCTCTAATAATGCGCTCCGGGCTGCGGGCTGTGAAAACGACGACGGCCTCTTCTTCTCTCATGACCAATCTCCTTGGTTGAACAAGGCGTTGTATAGCGTGATACTATCATAATATCAACATCGTCCGAAAAGTATCATATAAGTATGGTAAGCTTTTGTTTGCTATGAAATTTTTGTCTGGGATCACCGCTACCCCCCCAAAAGTTCAGTTCTTGGGGAAGCCGTCCCCTGCACGGCATAATCAGGGGGCAGTTCGGCAATTCTTCCCGGCAGGCCGTCAC
>DASYEA010000856.1:0-2737 GCA_036499265.1 Schlesneria sp.
GAGCAGACCGGAAGAATGAACCGCTCCATTGACTTGCGGAGTGATCTGTATTCCCTGGGTGTCACGTTCTACGAAATGTTCGTTGGCCAATTGCCATTCGCGGCGGCCGACCCGATGGGATGGGTTCATTGCCATATTGCGAAGCAGCCCGTGCCCCCCAGTCTTCGACGGAACGACATACCCAATTCCCTATCGGCGATCATCCTGAAGCTTCTGGCAAAGGCTCCCGAAGAGAGATACCAAACGGCCGCAGGAGTGGAGGCCGACCTGACGCGATGTCTATCTGATCTAGTAGTACATGGGCAGAGCGAAGCATTTCCGCTGGGTACTAATGATTTTCCGCATCGGTTTGTGGTCCCGGAAAAGCTCTACGGACGCGAAGAGGAAATCCGGTTGCTCGTCGCATCGTTGGAACGTGTGATCAACCAAGGAACAATGGAGCTTGTCCTTGTCTCGGGCTATTCGGGTGTCGGAAAATCTTCGGTGGTCAACGAATTGCACAAGGCCCTCGTCTCTCCGCGCGGCCTTTTTGCTTCTGGCAAGTTCGACCAATACAAGCGCGACATCCCGTATGCGACGCTTGCACAGGCCTTTCGAACTCTCGTACGACAGATCCTGGGAGTGAACGATACGGAGATAGCCCGTTGGCGGCATCTGCTGGAAGAGGCGCTGGGTCCGAATGGTCAACTCATAGTCAACCTGATTCCCGAACTGGAACTGATCATCGGTAGGTCATCGCCGATTCAAGATCTTCCAGCACAAGATGCTAAGAATCGTTTTCAACTGGTGCTGCGGCGTTTCATCGGAGTATTCGCGCGGGCTGAGCATCCTTTGGTGCTGTTCCTGGACGACTTGCAATGGCTGGACGCGGCAACCTTGGAATTGATCGAACACCTTGCGACCGACCCGGAAGTGCGACACCTTCTGTTGGTCGGTGCTTACCGAGACAATGAAGTCGATGCGGGACATCCGCTGATGCGGACGTTGCAGGAGATTCGTACTGGGGGAGCACTTGTTCAGGACATTGTCCTTTCGCCCCTAAGACTCGAGGATCTCGCCGCGCTGACCGCCGAGACACTTCATTGTCAGCAGGCCCACTCTGCACCACTGGCAAAACTGATTCAGGAAAAAACCAGAGGCAATCCTTTTTTTGCGATCCAATTCTTCTCGGCGTTGGCCGACGAGAAGCTTATTGCATTTGACCTGGCGACACGGGCTTGGACATGGGACCTCACCCGCATCTTGGCCAAAGGCTACACCGACAACGTGGTGGATTTGATGGTTGCGAAGCTCAATCGCCTGCCAGAGCCCACACAGAATTCCTTGAAGCAACTTGCTTGCGTGGGGAACAGCGCGAGCATCGCAACGTTGCAACTGGTGTATAAGGAAACGGAGGGGCGACTTCACGACGCACTCTGGGAGGCGAACCGCCTCGGGCTAGTCTCTCGGTCGCTTGATACCTATTCCTTTGCGCACGACCGCATTCAAGAGGCGGCCTATGCCTTAATCCCTGAGGGCGCGCGGGCCGAACTCCACCTTCGGATCGGCAGGACAATCGCTTCACAAATCGCTGCTGCGAACCTGCCGGAGAATATCTTCGAAATCGTCAATCACTTGAACCGCGGAGCAGAGTTGATCCATTCGCTCGCGGAACGCAAGGAATTGGCTGAGCTCAATCTCATTGCTGGGAAACGCGCGAAGGCGACATCGGCATTTGCCTCGGCAGTGACCTACTTCGCTGCAGGCTGCGAACTAGTGTCGAACGAAGGCTGGCAGTATTGCCATGAGCTTGCCTTCGCGTTGTCTTTGCAACTGGCTGAATGTGAATATATGACTGGCGAATTGGCGTCAGCAAAGGATCGCCTGACGGTGCTTCTTGATCGAGCCGTCACACGAGCGGAGTGCGCCGCGGTGACGTGTCTTAGCATCGACCTTCACACGAATCTCGACCGGGCCGACATGGCGGTGGATGTTGGGTTCAACTACCTTCGGCAAGTCGGCTTCGAATTTTCGCTGCACCCAACTGACGACGAGGTTAATCAGGAGTATGAGAGGATCTGGCAACGGCTCGGAAGCCGTCCAATCGAGGAACTCGTCAATTTACCTCCGCTGACACACCTTGATCACAGTGCGACTCTTGACGTGCTCACATCGGTCCACGCGCCAGCCAACTTCATCGACGGAAATTTGCTGGCACTGATCATTGGCCGCATGGTCAGTCTGAGTCTGGAGCATGGTAATGGGGATGCCTCACCGTTTGCATACGTCTATTTCGGCATGATCATGGGCTCTCGATTCGGCAAACATCGGGACGGGTTCCGGTTCGGAAAAGTCGGGGTCGAGTTACTGGAAAGGAGCGGTGGCGAACGGTTCAAGGCGCGGGTCTTGTGCAACTTTGGGAATGCCGTCAATTCCTGGGCCAGGCATGTCCGCACCAGTTGTGAAGTCTTGAACTGCGCCTGCACAAGCGCACAGGATTCCGGTGACTCCACTTTTATGGCTTACAGCATCACCAACCTGATTTCCGCGCTGCTTGGTGCCGGGGATCGCTTGAGTGATGTGCAGCAAAAGACTGAGACAGCACTGACGCTGGTTCAACAGGCCAGATTCAGTACCGGCGTTGATCTGATACTCGGTCAGCTAGGTCTCATCCGGGCGCTCGCAGGGCAAACGGCCCACCTGTCGACGTTCAATCATCCTGGGTTCGACGAGTCCACTTTTGAGCAGCATCTCCAAG
>DASYEA010000857.1:0-1742 GCA_036499265.1 Schlesneria sp.
CACAGACACGAGATCGCCCTGCTCATCACGACATCGACGAAGAATACATCGAAGTCCTGTCGCTGTGGCGTCATCGAAAGAGCCATCCCCACTGGACCACCTACGAGTTCTACATGGCCCTGGCCCGCCTCGGGAGTCCTCGACGGAGTCCTCGACAAGGCCGTGTCTTTTGAGTCCTTGGAGGTTAGGTGGTCGGAAACTCCGCGAAAGCGAGTTCAGCATCGACTGAATCTGGTGATCTCCGGATCCACGAGACTGAATTGAGGAAGAGCACGACCTTGTCGAGGACTCCAAAATCGTGGCACCCTGAGATTTCTGCCTCACAGTTCAACTGACTACCAAATAACGACTGCGCCCTTGAACGGAGGGATTGGCGGCCGTTCATTCAAAAAAGGGGGCGGCAAGCTTATCATTCCGGGATGATTGCTCAATTTGCATTGATGTTGATTCTGGGAATGAGCCTGATGTGGGCGCTGATGCCGCGTTCGCAGGTGACCGCCGGCTTCTTTCGCATCCAGATGATGGTTGCGATGGGACTGGGGGTTTTGGCGATGCTGACGTTGGGGCAACTCACATCGTCGACTGGCCAACAGACTTCGGATCAATGGATTCTGGCCTCTCGAATCATGGCGGGTGTGGTTGCCGCGTGCGGTTACGTCGGCTCTGTGCTGTGGATGCTGGACAAACGGCGAGCGGGAACAATCTGCGTCTTCGTGATCTTGATCGCCAGTTTCTGCAGCCTGGTGCTGTCTCGCGGTGGATTTGAATCCGGAACGTTGGTGCTCGTTTCTCAAGTCGTCACTGCGTCCGTCCTCGGCGGAGCCGTTACGGGGATGCTGCTGGGCCACTGGTATTTGACCGCACCGACGATGTCGATTGATCCCTTGAAACGGCTGAGCCTGTTGTTCGGAATCGCCGTCTTCTTGCGACTGCTGGTCTCTGCTGCGGGTTGGTTGCTGGCGGGATCGAGCCTGACAGGCGGAACCGTCTGGACGTGGTTCGCGTTGCGCTGGCTGGCCGGAATTATTGCCCCTCTGATCATCGCGGTGATGGCTCTGCAAATCCTGAGATATCGGAACACCCAGGCGGCGACCGGAGTCTTGTTCGCGGGCGTCATCCTGACGTTTATCGGCGAAATGTCCGCGGCGTTACTGTACTACGAACTGCACGTTCCTCTTTGATTCGATCTTATTCCACACGTGAACCAGAAGCGTCTGTTATTCCATGCAAATCACGTACGACTGTCCCAAGTGCCTTCAGCCTGAACGCAGCGAAGTGACTGCCGCCAGCCAGGCGATCATGTGCCCCGATTGCCAGTGGACCCGTCCGATTGGCGAAGGAGATCTGCAGGGCGAACTGCCGACCCGATGCCTGGCCTGCGGTTGCCAGGATCTCTGGCGACAGAAGGACTTCTCGCAGACCCTGGGCGTGGCGATCGTGGCATTGGGTGTCGTCCTCAGCACCGTGGCCATGGCCTACATGCAACCTGAGCTGTCGCTGGGCATTTTGATGGTGTTCGCTCTGGCTGACATGATCTTGTACGTCGTCATGCGCGATTGCCTCGTCTGCTATCGCTGTCATGCCAGATTCCGTCGCATCCCGAATCTGGAACAGGTGGGGACGTTCGACCTAGAGGTGAATGAACGTTATCGTCAGGAAGCAATTCGGCTCAAACAAGCAGAACAATCCGTCGCTCCGCGGTAGGACCGTCGCCTTGTGACGTTCGTCGATCTTCGTTGACC
>DASYEA010000858.1:0-7173 GCA_036499265.1 Schlesneria sp.
CCTCCTGTTCAAATCGCAGAGGGAACGAACTCGAAAATGAAACCTCCGCCTGTGCCGGTCAAGACCGCGGTTCTGAACCCAGGAGTTCAGGGGGGAGCCGCGAGGTCTGGGTTGTGTGAGCCGTGAGACGCCGAAACGTCACGCGGATATACGCGCTGCCAAACCAAGCTGACTTCCAACTAATCAAATTTGTAGGGTCAACGCACTGGTCTCGTATCGAACACTGCAGAGGTTCCAAGGACTCCGAAGAATCCAAGACGAATGCTAGCGGGTGACCAGTGGGCTTTCAAGAACCAGGTTTTGGACACTCTCCGGATCTTCTTCCGCTGCATTGACAATCACACCCAGCGTCTGCTTCGGACTTTTCTTCTTCGGCCAGAGGATCAGGATTGCTGACAGCAGTGTTAAAGGGCCGACGATCATCCAATAGGCAAGCGTAAGTTCAAAACTTTGCAGTTTGAAAGTCGGCCCCATGCTGACCAATTCGGTGTAGCGCACGTAACTTTCGCTGTTTTCGTGATCCAACTGAGGATAGAAATTCGTCGGAGGAATGGGATATCTGCCCCAATCGGCTTTGCGCCAGCGCAAACTCTGCGATGACAACCATTGGAATTCACCGAGTTCCGATGTGACGATGTGCCATCGGCCGACAGACGTCGAGAAGAGAAAAACATCCGCAACGAGGAAGCTTCGTCCCCAGGCGACAGACGTCATCATGGCCATCATCAGCACCACGCAGCCGACCTTTCGCCGCCAACCATGGAAGTACGTACCCATCGAACTCTCAGCTTCCCGATGACGTTGAAGTGAATGCCCGGCTTCTGAACGGCACGAACTCTCTTTCAGATCTTTGCTCGCTAAAACTGTCGAAAATACCGACTCGGTTCCGGGGCCCCCGAGCGTGGAATCCAATACGTGGTGGCTTCAGGACGCAGCTTTCGCTGCAAAGTATCGCGTCCTGCCAGTCGCAGCGCGAAGGCAATCGGCGTAACCACTCCGAAATAGACAACCGCCAGCACCACGTGAGACATCACCCAGCCGACGGGGAACGCGGCGATCATCCACATCAGGAACAGAGGTCGCATCAGCGGCGGTGTCACCATACCGATAAACAGCGTGGCCAGCGAGGCAACCAGCAACCCGACGGCCATTGCATCTCGGCCATACCTGCGATGCAGTAACCACGCCGCGGTCGCCATGACGACCAACTGCACCACCGCAAACAATCGCAAGTCACGATTGGACGGCTTCCAATTGATTTCAATCACGGCCATTGGATCAATCCAGTGAGAACTGCTTTAGATACTCATCAACCTCTTCAGGGGATAACTTCGGCTGCTGCTCTTTATGCAGCACGAACGATTCCAGCACCAGCACGTCGATATTGGTCGCCAGAAAACAGCGATACGCTTCTTCGGGCAGACAGACGATTGGCTCGCCCCGGACATTGAAACTGGTGTTGATCAACACAGGACAGCCAGTGAGCGCCTCAAATGCCTTCAACAAGCGATGAAACTTGCCATGCCGCGCAGCATCGACCGTTTGAATGCGTGCTGAATAGTCGACGTGCGTCACTGCAGGAATCTCGGAGCGGATCGCCTTTAGCTTGTCCAAGCCATTCAAGTTGTCGGCGACGACCGGTGTGCGACGATCTGGTCTGACGGGGGAAACCAGCAGCATGTATGGACTGGATTCGTGCAATCGTGTTTCGAAATAGTCTTGGACACGGTCCTGCAACACGGCGGGAGCAAACGGCCGAAAGGATTCTCGGAATTTAATCTTCAGATTCATGACCGACTGCATCGTCGGATTACGAGCGTCACCCAGAATGCTGCGAGCCCCCAATGATCGAGGCCCGAATTCCATGCGTCCCTGAACCCAACCGACCACCTTCCCTGCCGCGATCAGTTCGGCAACGCGACGACAACACTCGTCGTCATCCGGAACATGTTCGTAGAGAGCTTTGACCTTGGTCAAGTAGTTTCGGATCGAGTCGTCTTCAGGACGTGGACCCAGATAGCTACCTGACTGCGCATCTGGTTGCTCTGGATGTCGAGCATTCCCCAGCAACTGGTACCACGTGAAGAGAGCGGCCCCTAAGGCACCTCCCGCATCGCCCGCCGCGGGCTGAATCCAGATCGATTCAAACGGCCCTTCTCGCAGCAGGCGACCATTGGCGACGCAGTTCAATGCGACACCGCCTGCCAGGCAGAGATTCTTCTGACCGGTCTGCTGATGAATGTGTTGCACCATCTTCAGCAGGATCTCTTCCGTGACCACTTGAATCGAGGCGGCCAGATCCATTTCACGATCAGTCAGCGGCGACTCCGGCCGACGCGGCGGGCCACCAAACAGTTCATCGAACCGGCGACTCGTCATTGTCAAGCCGGCACAATAGTTGAAGTACTCCAAGTTCAGTCGGAACGACCCGTCAGGCTTGATGTCGAGCAGTCGCTCACGAATCAAGTCGGCATAGCGCGGCTGCCCGTACGGTGCCAGGCCCATCAACTTGTATTCGCCGGAATTCACTTTGAATCCGCAATAGTACGTGAACGCCGAGTACAACATTCCCAACGAATGCGGGAATCGCAGTTCGCTCTTGAGTTCGATGCGGTTGCCGCGTCCGATGCCCCAAGTTGCTGTGGCCCACTCGCCAACACCATCTACGGTCAGAATCGCCGCTTCTTCAAATGGTGAAGGGAAGAAGGCACTCGCCGCGTGAGACTCGTGATGCTCGGGAAATACGATTCGACGAGTGAACCGACCGTTCAACCCGTTGCGAATTTCGCGACGCAGGTGCAGCTTCTTTTTCAACCAGATTGGCAACGCAGACAGGAACGATCGGAATCCTTGCGGGGCATACGCCATGTACGATTCGATCAGCCGATCAAATTTCAACAGCGGCTTTTCATAGAAGCAGACATAGTCCAACTGGTCCGGAGACAGCCCTGCCTCTTTCAGGCAATAGTCGACGGCCAGGTTGGGGAACGCGGGATCGTGTTTGATTCGAGTGAACCGCTCTTCCTGAGCCGCAGCAACGATTCGGCCATCAACGACCAGAGCCGCAGCGGAATCGTGATAGAACGCAGAGATACCGAGAATCGAGACCATGGGATCGTTTTAAGTGTTCAGCGCACCGTTGTGAAGGTCGAACGTGAGCATCCGATGAATACCCCAAGGTCTTTCTCTGCTTTCGCCCGGTTTATTCATCAACGGGTTGTCTGTTTTTGTCGCCAACATCGCCAAGACGTTGTGCGAACTTCGTTTGGTATCGCCAGCACAGCGACTTCGCCCAATCTCTTGGCGAGATTGGCTACGGGACGTGCGGTGAGTCCATTCGTGACTGTGTGCGATCACCTGCTCCACGCAGGCGGCAGACACTCGCTGCCGACAGATGCCCACCAAACCCAAGTGACAATTTCCAGACACGATCGATACGACGCTGCCGTGATTGCCGTGGCGTGAAATCGAGTGTCAGTTCTGGATCGGCCGTCTCCAGATTGACGGTGGGCGGCGCGGTTTGATCACGGATTGCCAGCAGCGAGGCAGCCAGTTCCACACTGCCAGCCGCACCCAGCAGATGCCCCAGTCCCCCTTTCAAACTGGAGCAGGAGATGCCGTCTGCCGCAGACCCCAGCACGGCGCGGATTGCCGCGGACTCGACACGGTCGTTGGGTAGCGTCGCGGTCCCATGCAAGTTCATATAGTCTGGCAACTCGCCGACATCTTTACGCAAATCGCGCAACAGCCTCTGCAGCGATAGCCCCTGTGGGTCGAGCTGAGTTAACCCGCTTGGATCCGACAGCATCCGACCGGCCTCCCATTCGGCGTACCAGCGTGCGCCCCGCGCGACGGCATGTTCGAGAGACTCCAGTACCAGACAACCGGCCCCTTCGCCGACGATGAACCCCGAGCGGTGACGATCGAACGGGCGACAGGCCGTTGCGGGATCACCCATCGGGCGTGCGAGCACTCCCAATCGCTGAAATGAACCCAGGATCGCCGGTTGCAGCGATGCGTCTGAGCTACCCGCCAAAACCACGTCGCACCGGCCGTCGCGGATCAACTCGAATCCACGAAGGCAGGCTGCCAGCCCCGTTGCACAAGCGGCAATCGGTGCCAACGTCGGTCCCAGCGCGCCGTGCGCACTAGCGATCGCCACGGCTGCCGCATTCGGCCAGACGTTCAACCACCGATCTGCGGTTTGGTCGGATCGTGGGTCCGCTATCAGTCTGGAGGCCGTGTGCAGGCTTCCCTTACTCGTTCCAAACACCACTCCGGTCGAATCCGCTGCGAGGGTGCTCGTATCCAGCCCCGCGTCGCCGATGGCTTCGTTCGAAGCCGCCAGAGCCAGCGCGATGACAGGATCAAGCCCTCGTTCGGTGACCGACAGCGGCATGCCACAGGGTGCGCCAACTAACGGTGTCAGGCCCGTCCATTGCGGAGGTTGCAGCCAGCGCGATGCCGATCTTCCTGCCACCAGCGACAGCCAGGTCGATTCGCGATCCGCACCAAGAGGCGTCCGAAGTCCGATGCCCGTGATGACCACGCGGCGGCTCAAGCGTGAGGACTCATCGGCGCGAAAAGACATCGTCACTGCTTCTAAGACCGCCCGCTGGCGCGACAAACACCAAACACAGCGCCGGCGACTAACAGGGCAACCACAATACTCTCAACAATGTAGTAGCGTGCTGGGGCCGAGACGTTTGGAGGGGGCGCAGGCGTATTGGCTTGAGCCAATGGAATCAGCAACCCTTCGGCTCGTGCAGGTGGATTGGTTGCGACGAAAGAGCCCGCGCAGGCCAATGCCAGAAATCCGCATCGAATCTGCCGTCCCAGTTGTCTGTTCATATTCCGCCTCAAATCTCTGCTCGAATTCCACCGCAGAAACTGTAACGAACATGGTCAGCATTGCAAAGAGAGCGGCGGATCACTCGTCGCCCTTGCCGATCACCACGATACCGGATTCGGTGACCGTATGACCGCGAGCCCGATCCGCTTCCAGATCGTACCCCACTTCGAAACCTTCCGGGATGTGGACTCGCTTGTCGATGATGGCCCTGCGCACTTTGGCGTTGCGACCGATGACAACTCCGTCAAACAAAATCGAATCTTCAACACTCGCCCAACTGTTGACACGAACGTTGTATCCCAGCACCGAACGCAGCACAGAACCGCCCGAGATGATACTGCCTGAACAGACCAGGCTGTCCATCGCATGCCCGACGCGAGGATACTCCCCGTCATACTGAGCAAACACAAACTTCGGCGGCGGTTGTTGCGGCTGATACGTGCGCAGCGGCCACGAACGATCGTACAGATTCAGTTCCGGTTCGACCTTGATCAGATCCATGTTCGCTTCGTAGATCGCATCCAGCGTTCCCACATCACGCCAATACGAAGTGTGACCCGTATTCTTGTCCCGAAACGGATAAGCCCTGATCAGGTGCGTGTCGATCAGCGAAGGAATGATATTCTTGCCAAAATCATGAGCACTCTTCGGATCGGACGCATCGGCAATCAAGCGATCAAACAGGAAGTTCGTGTTGAACACGTAGACCCCCATCGAACCCAGGCAGCGAGTCGGATCGCCCGGCATTGGCTTCGGGTGCTCCGGCTTCTCCTGAAACTCGATCACCCGATTGTTTTCATCGATCTGCATCACACCGAACTGCGTTCCTTCTTCCAACGTGCAGGGAAGACAGGCGACAGTTGCGACAGCACCGGAATCGATGTGATCCTTGATCAGTTCGGCGTAATCCATCTTGTAGATGTGGTCACCTGACAAGATCAGCAGGTAATCGCTCTGGCACTTCTCAATTGAGTAGATGTTCTGGTAGACGGCATCGGCCGTTCCCTTATACCAGTCTTCGTGCAACCTCTGTTGCGGCGGCAGGACATCGATGAATTCGTCGAGTTCGCGACACAAGAATCGCCAGCCAAGATTCATGTGACGGTCCAGACTGACCGCCTTGTATTGCGTCAGGACCAGCACCTTCCGTAGGCCACTGTTGATGCAGTTCGAAAGTGTGAAGTCGATGATCCGGTAGGCACCACCAAAAGGGACGGCCGGTTTCGCTCGATCGCGCGTGAGCGGTTCCAGACGCGTTCCTTTTCCTCCTGCCAGTATCAATGCCAACACGCTTCGCATCTCAATCTCCTTTGCAGCAATGGCCCACCCATTCACCAAGGCACGGTGAATGATTACTCTGCAACCGCTCTCAGCAACTTCAGCATCGTTTCCCTCACTTTCGGCTCCGCATCGGCCGCGAGATAACTGGAACGAGCCCGCCATGTCTCATATCCCCCCAACCGATGTTGCTCGGGCGGAGGAAGGTAGCCGTTATACCCATTCGCCAGTTCAATCGTGAACGTCCGCGCCAATGGACTTTCCTTTTTGACAGCCAAACCGGTTTCCGTAAAGGTCTCGCAAGGACTGGAAACAATCCCCAAGGATCCAATCCGGATCGCCTGCAGCCGGACTTTCACGGTGCGCGGATATTTCGCTAACAGCGTCGTTTCGCGAGCATAAATCAGCGGCATTCCTTTCAGCGGACGATCACTCGTCTCATTCAGCAGCTTCGTCGCTCGCGCAAGATCTTCGGCGGAAGGAACTCGCACGCCGAGTTCAAGCTCCGCGTCCTGCACTCTCAACGGCAGTGAGTCGAAGTATTGAATCTCGCCGTAGACCTTCGACACCGCTTGAACGATCGTTTCCGCGACCACACCCATTTGCTCGTAGGGTTCGCGCTTCGGGCCGGCCTTCAGACTGAAATTGACGTTATTCACGTCACCGCTCGTTCCATTGGACATGATGCCGACAAACGACGGTGCCGTCTTGCCCGCTTGAACCTGACGCCCCATCCGCGTCGCAAACTCGCCAAAATAATCTGCCGAGACGACTGATCCCGAGACACCACCGACGTAGTGCAACGAATAGTTCGCTAACAGCGCCAAAGGCCGTCCCTCGCGAGTCTGCACCGACAAGACACTGACCTGCGGATCAACCGATCCGACCGGACGATCAACCAGCGGATTGCTGTAACCGGGATTCATCTTCACGCGATCCGTGCGGCCGCCGAATGGGTCTTCGAAAGTCTCCCCCTCTTTCGCCACCCACCTGCGATTAAAGAGTTGCGAAGGCTCGTCTACTGCTCCCCAGCCAATCCGCGC
>DASYEA010000859.1:0-1623 GCA_036499265.1 Schlesneria sp.
GTCTGCCAAAGGCTCGGATCCGATTCGACCGGGAACTCGGGGCCAACAAGCGTTTGATCGCCCAGTTCTAAATCTCGCACGCGATAGTGGAAGCCCAACCGCGGCGAGGTTGCTGGATCGAACCCCACGAACGCGGCTGTCGGAAACCAAGCCTCAAGGTAATAACCAGTCTTCTCAATACTCGATTGCAACTCGACTAACGACGTATCGAGCGTGGCTTCTTCGCGAGCCCGTGCCAGTTGGACCTGCACAGCGATCGGCTCCACTTCTTTTCGCCCGCCGCCCGTTGGCAGCAGGCAGAACTGATGGCAGAACTTGGTTGCCCGATGCACCCCTTGAGTATTGCGTGTATCGATCCACAACGTCAGACCATCGGACTCGTTCGGCGCCTCTGCACCAGTGATCAGCTTCTTGCTTCGGCCTCGAACGTCCACACTCACACCGAAACCAGACGAGTTCCACGCCAGCCGCACGTCGGCAAAATCGCGTCGTCCGTCGAGTTCCCCGACGGACGGCAATCGACAGGCCTCCGGCAAATCCAGCAAGCGCCCGGTTCGATTGGGAATCGTCTTGATCTGCGGAACGGCAAACGACCATCGGAACAGAAAACTCGGCGTCACAAGCTGGTTCATGCGGAATCGACTCGTCTCGGCAGGCAAATTCAATTTCAGTCCCAATTCGGGAGACTGAACGATAGGGTTGTCGGGGTCGTCAGGACAACCCCTGCGAGATCCAGAATTACTCGAGATCGCGCCGTCCCGCCCTTGCGAGCTGGTGATTAATGGGAATCTGGTTTGGATGCCACAGTTTTGTTCACTTCCTGGCGTCCAGGATTTCCGTTGATCGACGCAATTTACGCCTGATCAATGTCGGATTCGTGCAATCCCATTTTGAAAACTGTGAGGTCCGTTGGTGCCGTTGCCAACCGAAATGTCGCTTTCGGATAGGGACTAGTCGCATCATGGGATGGCGATGACTGTGCGAATGCGTAGAATGTCCGCCCACTCTTCAGGCAACAGTTAGCTCGGCCAATTCTCGCTCGTTACGACCTCCGTTGCCCGTCTTTCGTTTCCGGGATCCGCGTTGATGACCAATCTTGATGGCCACGCCAATCGCTTCTGGCGACGGCACGAATTTGCACTGCTCGCCGCCGTGTTCGTCGTGCTGGTGCTGACGACGGTCTTCGATAAAAACCACAATTACTTCACCCAATGGCGCCTCAGCACGATCGATCTGTCGCGACAGACGGCCCTCTTGTCGCTGTATGCACTGGGGGCGGCGGTCGTCATTATTGCGGGAGGTATCGATCTTTCCACGGGCTCGGTCGTCGCCTTCAGCGGGACGATTTGCGCCACGCTGATGTTGCTGATGGCTCCGGAAGCTGTTGAACAATCGAAACCGATCGGCTCGGGCGTGATCGCGACCGCGATCTTGGGGACGCTGCTGGTCGGCGTGCTGATCGGCAGTCTGCATGCGTGGTTGATCACCGAAGTCGGACTGCCCCCATTCGTCGCGACGCTGGGGACGCTCGTCGGCCTAAGAAGTCTTAGCCGAGCTATCATCGAATCCGTCACCGCTGCAGTCTCGGGTGGAGCGAAGACTCAGATCAACATCGCTGATCGT
>DASYEA010000860.1:0-1643 GCA_036499265.1 Schlesneria sp.
GACCGGGCCACGATCGCCAACATGGCTCCTGAATACGGGGCGACGATGGGCTTCTTCCCCGTCGATTCGGAGACGCTGAATTATCTGACCCGCACGGGACGAACTGCGGATGAAGTGGATCTGGTTGAACGCTATTACAAGGAGCAAGGTCTGTTCCGCACGTCGGCTTCGCCCGATCCGATCTTCAGTAGTTCGCTGGAGCTGGACCTGTCCTCGATTGTTCCATCAATGGCTGGACCAAAGCGGCCACAGGATCGCGTCCTGTTAAAGGACATGAAATCGCAGTGGCATAAGGACTTGAAAGACGGTTTCGCCCGGCAGGCCGAAAGTCCCGTTGTCGCGGTGAAAGAAAACGGCGGAACGATTTCTGATGGTGCCGTCGTGATTGCGGCAATCACCAGTTGCACTAACACCAGCAATCCCTCCGTCATGGTCGCTGCAGGTCTGGTGGCTCAAAAGGCGGCCGCGCGTGGATTGACTCGCAAGCCCTGGGTCAAAACCAGTATGGCTCCCGGTAGCCGCGTTGTGACGGAATACCTCGAAAAGGCCGGTTTGGACAAGGCCCTGGATGCGTTGGGTTTCAATACAGTAGGCTACGGGTGTACCACGTGCATCGGCAACAGCGGTCCGCTACCGCACAATGTTTCCGACGCCGTCACTGAGGGTGATCTGGTCGCCGCCGCTGTCCTGTCGGGCAATCGCAACTTCGAAGGCCGGATCAATCCACAGGTGAAAGCCAATTACCTCGCGAGTCCTCCGCTCGTCGTGGCGTACGCCATTGCCGGAACAGTCGACTTCGATCTGGTCAACGATCCGCTGGGCAAAGATACCGCAGGGAAGGACGTGTATCTGAAGGACCTCTGGCCAACTCAGAAGGAGATCTCTGATACGATCAGCAAATCGATGTCGCCGGAAGTTTTCGTCACGCAATATGCGAAGGCGACTGTCGGACCGGAAGAATGGCAAACGATTACTGGCGTCGAGGGAGATTTGTTCAACTGGGACGAGCACAGCACCTATGTGCAAGAGCCCCCCTTCTTCGTCGATATGCCCGTTTCACCTCAGCCGATTCAACCCATCCACGGAGCTCGGGTGCTGGTCTCAGTTGGCGATTCCGTGACCACCGACCACATCAGTCCGGCTGGTGCGATTAAGGCGAGTTCCCCCGCCGGTCTGTTCTTGCAGGCTGCGGGAATTCCCGCCGTCGACTTCAACAGCTACGGCAGCCGTCGCGGCAACGATCGCGTGATGACGCGCGGAACCTTCGCGAACATCCGGTTAAAGAACTTGCTTTGCCCGGGGACTGAAGGGGGCGTTTCGAAGTACTTGCCAACCGGCGAACAGATGTCGATTTACGACGCTTCGGTGAAGTACAAGGCCGACAGCACACCGTTGGTGGTTCTGGCAGGCCAGGAGTACGGGACGGGATCGTCCCGAGACTGGGCCGCTAAGGGCACGTATTTGCTGGGCGTCCGGGCTGTGATCGCTTTGTCGTTTGAACGAATTCATCGTTCGAATCTCGTGGGTATGGGCGTTCTGCCGCTCGAGTACTTACCGGGGGCGTCTCGCGACACACTTGGACTGGATGGCACCGAGACGTTCGATATCGCCATTCATGATGACGTGAAGCCACTGCAGGAAAT
>DASYEA010000861.1:0-16714 GCA_036499265.1 Schlesneria sp.
AGTCCGACATACGCTCGCGAGATCCAAACGCCGGAATTCAGCTATGGCCTGCATGGCTCTTTGTTCTCACGTCGATCTGACATCGTCGGCATTCTGAATGGCGTCGATACCGAGATCTGGAATCCTGCAACGGACCCGTATCTCGTCCAGACATACACGGCAGACACGGTTGAAGCGGGGAAAAGCGCCTGCAAGGCCGCGTTGCAAAAGCGATTGGGCCTTCCTGTTCGACCAGATGTGCCACTGTTTGGCGGCGTGTCGCGGATGACGGGACAGAAAGGCTTTTCATTGATCGGGCAGTGCGCCGACGTGCTGATGGATCTGGATGTTCAACTGGTCTTCCTGGGGACGGGCGATCCGCGATATGAAGCACTCATGTCGCAACTGGCGGCCGATCATCCCGATAAAGTCTCAACGACGATCGGTTATAGCGAAGAGTTATCGCATCAAATCGAAGCGGGTTGCGATGTCTTCCTGATGCCCAGCGAATTTGAGCCGTGCGGGCTGAACCAGATGTACAGCTTGATTTACGGCACGGTTCCGATCGTGCGAGCAGTCGGCGGACTGGCCGATTCGGTGATCGATGCGTCCGATGCCAACCGCGCCAACGGCACTGCGAACGGATTCAGCTTCAACGATTTCCGCAGTGACGCCCTCTTCTGGAATATCTGTCGGGCTCGATCATTGTTCAATGACAAAGTCGCCTGGCGGAAAATCCAACGCCAGGGAATGCAGCAAGACTGGTCCTGGACGCGAAGTGCCGGTGAGTACGTCCGCATCTACGAACGAGCGATCGCTCGTCGGCACTTGGAATCGGAATGCGCCGGTGACGAAAAATAGCTGAAGTGCTTCCATCGTGCAGACATCTTCTCGAGTTCTGTGATTCTGCTTCGAGTTTGTTCCGTGTCCGAGCTTCGTAAAGATCCGATCGTCAATCGCTGGGTCATGATGGCCCCGGAGCGCGCTGAGCGGCCGATCCAGATCGCGGAGCGACAACGACAACTTGATCTTGAGTTCGATCCGTTTGCCGAGGGGAACGAAAGCGAGACCGCTCCCGAGTTGCTAGCGTTTCGCCGAGCCGACTCCGAGCCGAACAAACCCGGTTGGCGGGTTCGCGTCGTTCCCAACAAATATCCTGCCGTTCAGCGACTTGGCGAGTTGGAGCGGCGACACGAAGGCCTCTACGAAGGTACCAGTGGATTTGGCGCTCACGAAGTGATCATCGAATGCCCGCAGACCGAGCCGAACCTGTCTCGGCTAAGTTCACATCAAGTAACCGACGTGCTGACCGCGTATCGCGACCGGCTGATCGAACTGGGAACAGATCGCCGGTTGGCCTATGCGATGATTTTCAAGAACCAGGGGACGCTGGCAGGGGCATCCGTTCACCATACTCACTCGCAACTGATCGGAACTCCCTTCGTTCCCTTTACTGTTGTAGAAGAACTGGCGGGTTGCCAGGAATACTTTGATCAGCACGGTCGAGATATCTTCGAGACGATCGTTGAAACGGAGCTCCTTTCGCGATCGCGAGTTGTTCTGGAAACACCCCGGTTTCTAGCCATTTGCCCTTATGCCAGTCGAGTCGCCTACGAGATGTGGATTGTTCCTCGCGACGCCGGCAGTCACTACGAGCAAATTGGCATTTCATCCCTGGAAGAGCTAGGCGGCGTCTTGAAGACGGTGCTCCGGAAGTTAGAGATCTCGCTAGACGATCCCGCATTCAACTACGTGCTGCACTCGGCTCCATTTCATCAACCCCACCTACCCCACTATCGCTGGCACTTCGAGATTCTCCCCCGACTGACTCGCCTGGCGGGTTTCGAATGGGGAAGCGGCTGCTACCTGAATGAGGTTCTGCCCGAAACTGCCGCGAAACTGCTCCGTGAGACAATGACTGGCTGAGCTCTAACTGGGGACTTCACTGGGAGCTCTCGTTAGTCGACCCCAGCTACCCCACCGCGATGGGACTCGAACCCATACGCCATTTTTGGGCATGCCAGCTTCTGTCTCTATGGCGCGACTAGGATTGTTCACGGAACCTTACGGGGCACCTTTTCAACTTTCTTCAATGCCGCCCTAATAGCGTCCTCATCCATGACATTACTGGCGCCAAGAGCCTCTTTAACGAGCGTACCGTAGTTATTGAAAGTCGATTTCTTTTCTCCAGTATGACAGATGTAGCATGCACCGTCGGCTCCCTCATAGGAATACATGCTTTTCCATACCTTGAGATACCGTGGACGAGCCTCTGCTCTTCGAGCCTCACCAGCCAAAATGATGGCGAAGAATCCGAGGCAGCCGATCCAACGTATGAACCATCGACGCTTCTGGGGCATGATTGGCGGCTCCGTTATCAAAAGTGAAGCGAAACAAGCCACAGTTTATCGCCGGGGCTGTTCTGTTTCGACGTCAATCTTTCGTTGCCGCCACGGATAGGAGCTTTTCCAGTGTCGACTCAACTCGGCGAAGCTGCCACATGAGACAATCGTCGACTGCTCTGTGCGGGAAAGACCGACTAAGGAGCGCGCCCTGGGTATTCAGACGGTGACCAACCCATCACTCGCTTGAACGTAGTTGAAAACACGAAGGCATTTTGATAGCCGACCTGATTGGCGATGACTTCGATTTTTGCGTTGCCTTGAACCAGCAGTTCGGCAGCGCGACGCATCCGCAGCCAGATCAATTGCTGGCGCGGGCTGCGTCCTAGCTCGCGCTGGCACAGCCGCTGCAGGTGCTTCTCGCTAAGGTGCACCATTTTCGCCAGGCCCGCAATGGTCCACGGCGAACCTGGTGCGGCCGAGACCTTTTCCCAGAGCTGCCACAACCGGGGGTCATGGCTCGCTGGTTCGGCAAAACGCAGGACATAGTGATGAATTAAGTCGACCCAGCGATTGATCGCGCTGGCGACGTTGCTGGTACTGCATTCGTGATAGAGGCCTAGAATCGACAGACGCAGCGGTTCGGCGTCGTAGCGAGCGACAATCGGTGTCCTTGCCGTAGCGAGTGGCTTTTGGCCTGCTCGTTCCTGGTACCGCACCCAGCAGAAATCCCAGTGCCGATCGGGCGTCGCTTGAAAGGCTTGCAGAGTTCCGGGGGGGAGCAGGACGGCATGACCGGGGCGACAGCGTGCCCAGCGACCATCGACGAGGACTCGTCCTTCGCCGCCGAAACAGGCCAAGAAATAGCTGCCGCCGAGTTTCGTCCGCACTATTTCGAACGGCGAAGGCATCTTTGCAACGGCCAGATGTCGGATTTGATGATGCAACAAGTTCGGACAAACGGGTGCGTTTGCCAGCCACGCTCGCGAATCGTCGGCATCCGCCCGTATCATCGTCACATCGGCATTCGCTGGTCGAATGTCGGTTTCGGATAGGTTATGGTCGGATCGACTCATGGCGATGATTCACAAATTGCGTAGAATAGTCTGCTGTCGAGAGCCAGATCGCCGACCGCTTGTCCTTCGATTTTGACCAATCCAGCTCGTCCCCACCAGAGAACGACACTGATGACCCGAGTTGCCAGTTGCCTGATCGCCGCCTTGATCATGCTACCGCACGTTTCCATGGCTCAGTCGCCTGAACCAATCGATTTCGGCAGACAGATCCAGCCGATCCTGGCCAAACGCTGCTATGCCTGTCACGGTCCCGACAAGGCCGAAGGAGGACTGCGACTGAATCAGCGCGAGCTGGCCTTCGAAAAGCTGGAATCTGGCAAGCAAGCGGTTGTTGCCAAGGAAATTGAGCATAGCGAACTGTTGCGTCGCATTCTCTCAAAGGATGAATCTGATCAGATGCCTCCCGAAGGGCCGCGACTGACGCAGATGCAGATTGATCTGCTGTCGCGCTGGATCAAAGAGGGAGCAGAATGGAAAGAACACTGGGCCTTCGTCCCGCCGGTCGTTCACCAGCCTCCGGCAGTCAAAGACACCAAATGGGTTGCCAATCCCATTGATGCTTTCATTCTCGGCAAGCTCGAAAAGAACGGCTTGTCACCTGCGGCCCCTGCCGACAAGACGGCGTTGTTGCGTCGCGTCACCTATGACTTAACCGGACTGCCACCAACCCCTACCGAGGTCGAAGCGTTTCTGGCGGACAAGTCACCCGAGGCGTACGAAAAAGTTGTCGATCGACTGCTGAAGAGCGATCGGTATGGCGAGCAATGGGCGCGACACTGGCTCGACGTCGTTCGTTACGCCGACACGAATAGCTTCGAACGCGACGGCCCCAAACCGAATGCGTGGCGGTATCGCGACTACGTAATCCGCTCATTCAATGCCGACAAACCCTATGATCAGTTTGTTCGGGAGCAATTAGCCGGCGATGAACTTCCCGAGACCGGTACTGATGGAATCATCGCCACCGGCTTCTATCGGCTTGGCCAGTGGGATGATGAACCGGCCGATCGACTGCTCGCCCGTTATGATGGATTCGACGACATCATCACAACCACCAGCCAAGGCTTCCTCGGCCTGACGGTGAACTGTGCTCGTTGCCACGACCATAAGATCGATCCCATCACGCAAGCCGACTACTACAGTATGTTGTCGTTCTTCCAGGGGATCACTCCCAACGGGAATCCCAATCCGCAAGTCGAACGAGCGATCTTCGAGAGCGAAGAAGCGAAAGCGGCCTACGACGTCTCGCTGAAACAGCATCGCGAAAAGCTTGATCAGACTCAGGCGCGCATTTCGGCGATTGAAAAGACCTTCCGAGATCGGCTGTCGAATCAGGATCAGAACCTCGATCAACCGGACATGGACGATCTGGAGTATCGCTTTTATCGCGACACATGGGAAAAGCTGCCCAATTTCGATGCGTTGAAGGCAGAAACAACAGGCAAGATGGAGCGGCCTTTTTTTGACATCTCGATGGCCACGCGCGAGTTCTCGTTCGGATTTGTCTTCATTGGAACGCTGAAGGTCCCCGCCGATGGCGAGTACACGTTTATCGTCGACTCGGATGATGGATCCCGCCTGAGTGTCGACGGCAAAGAGATCATTCTGCACGATGGCATTCACGGAACCGGGACGCCGCAGGTGGCCAAGATCAACCTGAAACAAGGGCTGTTGCCAATCCGCGTCGACTACTTCCAAGGGCCAAGCGGGGCGAAAGAGCTGATCGTCAAATGGTCGGGGCCCGGTTTTGAGCAACGCTATTTGTCGGCCATGACTGAAGAGGGTGTGAAGCTGGCGGATCGACGCGGCAAACGCCGAGACTTCGTCGTGCTCATGAAAAGCCAGGGGCCGACCATTCTGGGCGCTGATCGCCACAAGGAATACACCGCTCTCACCAGTGAATTGGAAGAATTGAAGAAGTTCAAGCCCGCAGCCAGCTATGCGCTGTGTGTGACCGAAACAGGACCGACTCCCGCTGACACGTTCATCCTGAAGCGAGGCAATCCACAGGCACAAGGGGACAAGATCGTTCCGACGTATCTATCCCCCCTCGGTGGCGGCAAGGCGACGATTCCCTCTGTCGGGCCGAGCAGTTCGGGACGTAGACTAGCGCTGGCGAACTGGATCGTGTCACCGGAAAACCGACTCACGTCCCGAGTGATGGCCAACCGAATCTGGCAGCATCACTTTGGACGAGGGATCGTGCGGTCGCCGAATAACTTTGGCCTGCTCGGCGACAATCCCACTCATCTCGAACTGCTCGACTGGCTGGCGAATGCGTTCGTGCAAGGTGGCTGGCAGATGAAGCCACTGCACAAACTGATTCTGATGTCGAACACGTATCGCATGTCGTCGCAGGGCAATGCTGCCGCACATACCAAGGATCCACTCAACAATTTGTTTTGGCGATACGACATGCGCCGACTGAGCGCTGAAGAGGTTCGTGATTCAGTTTTAGCTGTCGATGGACGGCTGAATCCTGCGATGTACGGCCCGGGGATCTTTCCTGATATCTCGGACGAGGTGAAGGCAGGCCAGTCGGTGCCGGGGCAGGGATGGGGCAAGTCGTCGCCTGAAGAGCAGGCTCGTCGCAGCATCTACGTTCATGTGAAACGATCGATGGTATTGCCAATCCTGTCGGACTTCGACTTTGCCGACACCGATAGCAGTTGCGCCGCACGGTTCGTGACGACTCAGCCGACACAAGCCCTGGCGATGCTCAACGGCAAGTTCCTAAATGATCAAGCAGCCGAGTTCGCCAAACGACTTCGCAAGGAGGCGGGCGATGATCTCAGGAGTCAGGTGAGCTTGGGGTATCGACTGGCCCTCTGTCACGAACCCGCTGGGAAATTGATAGATCGTGGCTTGACGCTGATCGATGCCCTCCAGAAGAAGCATGGCAAAACCGCCGATCAGGCTTTGGATCAGTTCTGCCTGATGGTCCTGAATTTGAACGAGTTCATGTACTTGGACTGATCCCGAACAACTGGTTCCTGCATTCAAAATAGAGCGATAGCGCATCCGTGGGAGTAAGACAACAATGACACCAGCCAATTTCTGTGGTCGCACGCGACGTGAGTTTTTGTGGCAGACAGGCGGAGGTTTCGCCGGGACTGCCCTCGCTGGAATGCTCCAGCAGGACGGCTTCTTCAGTTCCGCCGCCCGCGCTGCGGAAGGGCCTGCTCATCAGAATCCGCTGGCTCCGAAAGAACCGCACTTCCTCCCGAAAGCGAAGCGGGTGATCTTTCTGTTCATGTACGGCGGACCGAGTCATATCGATACGTTCGACTACAAGCCCGCCATGAAAGGCCGTGACAATCAGTCGGTCGATGTGAAGACATTCGGTCGCGGCGGCCATAAGAATCAGGGACGAATTGTCGAGCCTCGTTGGAACTTCAAGCAGTACGGCGAGTGCGGGCATTGGGTTAGCGACCTGTTTCCGCATGTCGCCACCTGCGTCGATGACATCGCGTTCCTGCATTCGATGACCGCGGACTCGCCGATTCACGGTTCCGCGATGCTGATGATGAACTCGGGCAAGATCCTGTCGGGCAGTCCGTGCCTGGGTTCGTGGGTCAACTATGGACTGGGCAGCGTCAACGAAAACTTGCCCGGATTCGTGGTGATGCTGGATCCGAGCGGTGGTCCAATCAGCGGGGCGAAGAACTGGTCCAGCGGCTACATGCCCGCGACGTACCAGGGAACGATCCTGCGTTCCAAGGGAGCACCGATCATTGACCTGAGTACCCCGGAAGGGACGAGTCGAGCGATGCAGCGCGAACTGCTTGATACCTTGCGCGATACCAACGCCGATCACTTGGCGAGTCGAGCGGACAACAGCGGCCTGGCCGCTCGCATCAACAGCTATGAACTGGCGTTCAAGATGCAGCAGCACGCCCCCGAGGCAGTGGATCTGTCGACCGAGACCGAAGAGACCCAGAAGATGTACGGGATGGACAACCCCCGCACGCTCGACTTCGGCAAACGCTGTTTGCTCGCGCGACGACTGGTCGAACGAGGCGTCCGCTTCGTTCAACTCTATTCGGGCGGCAATCACAACGACGCTAACTGGGATGCTCATGGTGACTTGGAAAAGAACCACAATTTCCACGCGGGCAACACCGATCAACCGATTGCGGCCCTGCTGAAAGATTTGAAGCAACGCGACATGCTGAAAGATACCTTGGTTGTGTGGGGTGGTGAATTTGGTCGGCAGCCGACGGCCGAATACGCCGCCGGCACGGGTCGAGATCACAATGCCTACGGATTCACGATGTGGATGGCGGGCGGTGGTGTGAAGGGAGGGACTAGCGTCGGCACGACCGACGAACTTGGTTCGGTTGCGATCGATTCGCCTTTCCATGTGAAGTACCTGCACGCGACCGTCCTGCATCAGATGGGCCTGGATCCCAATAAGCTTTCTTATTTTCACGGCGGGTTGGATCAAAAGCTGGTTGGTGTCGAACATGTCGCGCCGATCCGCGAGATCATCTGATCCCAGACGTTTGCGATTGCGTGACTGCAGAGCTATACCAGCACCGAAGCCAACCAAAGGGAGAGCGGTGTGAAGAGCTCCACAGAAAAGGGATCGCGTTCGAGTCAGCAGGCTGTCTTGCTGTTGCTTGCCCTCACGTTGCTGACTGCACGCGCGAACGCCGATGATCAGCAATCTTCCGGCGTGATTGAACGGTTACGAGCAGAATTACCTGCGAAGACATTGGCGGAGATAGCATCTGCCGATTTCGCGACGATTCCGCTCACGAAAGCGGACGCGGCGAGTGCTCGCGAACTTCTTTACAAAGCTTGCACGGAACAAGTTCGCAAGGATCGCGAGCGAGAGCTGGCGGCGGGCGCGCTTAAAGACGGCGATCTGCCGATGCCCTTCGTGATCCGGGAATTCGGGGAGGCGCCCAAGGCAGGGCATAGCATCTGGATCTCGCTACACGGCGGCGGTGGAGCACCGAAGCAGGTCAATGACGCTCAGTGGGAAAACCAAAAGCGACTGTACGCATTGGAGGAAGGGTTCTATGTCACTCCACGAGCCCCAACCAATACGTGGAATCTGTGGCACGAATCACACATCGATCGCTTGTTCGCGCGACTGATCGAAGATCTGGTCGTTGTGAAAGGGGCGGATCCCAATCGCGTTTATGTGATGGGGTATTCGGCCGGTGGCGACGGCGTCTACCAACTCGCTCCGCGGATGGCTGATTACTGGGCCGCCGCAGCGATGATGGCCGGGCATCCCAATGATGCCTCGCCACTGGGACTTCGCAACGTCCCTTTCGCCTTGCAGGTAGGTGCGAAGGATGCGGCCTACGATCGCAATAAGATTGGTGCCGAATGGGGGCAGAAACTGGACCAACTTGAGAAGATCGACCCCGAAGGCTATTCGCATTTCGTCAAGATTCACGAAGGCCGCGGCCACTGGATGAATCTGGATGACAAAGCCGCCATTCCATGGATGGCTAAGTTCCACCGTAATGCCACGCCGAAGCGAGTCGTCTGGAGACAATCGTCCGTCACGCATGACAGCTTCTATTGGCTAGCGGTACCGACTGGGACCGCCAAGGCGGGCGTAACCGTTGTGGCGACAGTGAAGGAGCAGTTGATTCAAATATCGGAGGCGGCTGACATAGCTCGTCTTTTGATACGACTGGATGATCGATTGCTGGATCTTGATCAACTTGTCACAGTCCAGTTCCAAGACAAAAATCTATTCGAAGGGATTGTCCCAAGAACGATTTCGACACTGCAGCGAACGCTGGAAACGCGACGTGATCGCCAGCTCATGTTCGACGGTGAAATCATCGTGGAGATTCCTCCCAGTAGTCGTCTTGGGGACGCGAACTGAAAGACCAGTATGCAAGCCGTTGACGTCAGCGTCCATTACCTGGAAATGTTTTGCCCACCATCCCAAGAGATTGCGGCACCTCGAACCGGACTGGCGGTCGCCTATCGGCCGATGCCATCGCTTGAGTACTACCGAACTCTTTACAGCCTGGTCGGTGAGGAATACCGCTGGCTCAGTCGGCGCAAGCTGACCGATGCGGAATTAGCATCGATCATTCATGATCCGCTCGACGAATTCCACGTACTGCAGGTGGCGGATGTCGACGCCGGAATTGCAGAGTTGGATTTTCGACATCCGGGACAGATCGAGATAGTGCAGTTTGGATTGCTGCCTGGCTATATCGGCCAGGGCTTGGGGAAGTGGTTTCTGGATCAGATCGTTCAGTACTGCTGGAGTCGCGGGCCGGATCGAGTCTGGCTGCACACGTGTACTTTCGATCATCCCGCCGCTCTTCCCAATTATCAGCGGGCAGGTTTTTGTCTCTATAAAACCGAGATTATTCGCCGCGAATATTAGCATGCCACGCTGCGAAGGTGTGGCTAGCGCACCCGCACGCGGGTTCGCTGATTGAGGTAGTCCACCAGATCGTCGCCCAAGTTATGGCTGGTATCGACGATCACTCGTTCAATGGCGTTGCGACGGCAGAGATCGTCGAACGCGGCTTCGTAGCGATGCATTGCCTGCAGATAACCCTGGCGAATGTCCTCGGTTTGCGTCAGGTACTCGCTGACTTCTTCCAGGCCCAGGAACTTGACCATTCCCTCGAACTGAAAGGTTCTCTCGTGATGGTGCAGCACGTGGAACAAGACCACTTCGTGACGGTTGTATTTCATTCGTTGCAGCGCCGCTTCCAGCGCTTCCAGATCTGTGAAGAAGTCGCTGAAGATCATGACGATTTCACGACGCCCCATGCGGCCTGTCAACTCGGTCAGGCAATCCGCCATCTGGGTCTTTTCGACAGGTTTGATCTCATCCAGATGATGCGTCATCCGATGAATCTGGGCGAGCGAGTTTCCCGGAGGGACATAGCCGCGGACTTTATCGTCGAACGTGGAAAGCGAGACCTTGTCGTTCTGACGGATGATGGAATAACCGAGCGTTGTCGCCGCTTGCGCCGCGTACAGCATCTTCTGTTGCAGGTCGTCTCCGTACCGCATCGACGCACTCACATCCAGCAAAAGATGGCAGACGAAGTTCGTCTCCATCTCGTATTGCTTGATCGACAGCCGATCGCGTTTGTAATACAGCCGCCAGTCAATGTGGCGTGGGTCGTCGCCGACGATGTAATCGCGATGGCCAGCGAACTCGACGGCGAATCCAGACAAGGGCGATTTATGAGCTCCTGCCAGATTGCCCACAACCAGTCCGCGCGGTTCCACGGGTCGATCAGCCACTCGGCTGAGGACTTCGGGATTGAGATACCGCGAAAGTACGGATGTAGTCATGTTGCAGGGTGACTCGGTAACAGGGGCCTATGGTGCGCGGTGGTCAGGCTGGCTGAACATACTTCTTATCGGCGGGAAGCTTGTCCATCAGCATGCCGATCAGCTTTTCACTGTTCACGTCGGCGGCTTGTGCGGCGTAGTTCGGAGCGATGCGATGGCGCAGGGCACCCTTAGCAACGGCCTGAACGTCACCGACGGTGGCGTGATAACGGCCATACAGGATCGCCCGGGCTTTGGCACAGGTGACGAGTGTCAGCACGCCGCGCGGGCCCGCTCCCCAGTTGACCCATTTGTTGACGAAATCGGGAGCTTCATTCGCACCAGGTCGAGAAGCACGGACCAGGGCATGAGCGTAGCCCAGCACCTGATCGCTGACTGGAACGCGATGGACCAATTGCTGATAGGCAATGATGTCGTCACCGTTCATCGTTTGTTGAATGTCGCCCATTTGCCCACTGGTGACGCGACGAGCGATCTCCCATTCGTCGGCAGCGGTAGGGTAGTCCACACGGATGTGCAACAAGAAGCGGTCCAACTGGGCTTCGGGAAGCGGGTAAGTCCCTTCCTGCTCCAGCGGGTTCTGTGTCGCCAGGACGAAGAACGGATTGGGCAATTTGTGGATCTTTCCACCAGCCGAGACCTGTCGTTCCTGCATCGCTTCGAGCATCGCAGCCTGTGTCTTCGGCGGCGTACGGTTGATTTCGTCCGCCAGAATCATGTTGGCGAATAAGGGCCCCGGCAGGAACTTGTATTCGCGGTTGTGAGTTTCGACGTTCTCCTGAATAACGTCGGTCCCGGTCACATCGCTCGGCATCAAGTCGGGTGTGAACTGAATGCGTTTGAACGTGAGGTGCAGGGCTTGGGCCAACGAACTGACCAGCAGCGTCTTCGCCAAGCCGGGAACCCCTTCCAGCAGGGCGTGACCACGAGCGAAGATCGCAATCAGCACCTGTTCGATGACTTCGTTCTGGCCGACGATCACCTTGGCCAATTCGTCACGCAGCTTGTTATAGGCCTGCTCGCATTTCTGAACGGCGGCGACTTCGTCGGGAGACAGGTTTTCGGTCGTCATAGTCAATGGTCTCGGATTTAAGTGACAGGTTGATTTTCCGGCTGCTGCTTCGGGGCCGCAACGCGAGCAAGCCAATTCAATTGGTTTAAATGAACGTCAGTCCACACTCTCAAAATATTTCTTCAATCGTTCTTCGTACGCCCGCGGCGGCTTTTGACCAGCGCCGGTGCGGATCGACTTGCGAAGTTCCGGCGGTAACTTGGCAAACCAGGCTTCGTCTTTCAGTTGCCGAGCCAGTACGCTTTCTTCTTTTTCGCGCCCCTTGTCGCCCTTGCTGTCTCCGGCATCAGTCCCTTCGGGCTGCTTCTGAATGGCTCCGTCTTTGACCTTTTGATTGGTCGTCGCCTGGCCCTTCTTGGTCGTGAGCTTGCTGGAGTTCGATGGCTGACCGGGGACCGGCTGACCTTCCTCCGCCTGACTCTGCTGCGGCTGACCGGGTTGCCCCGGCTGTGCTGGTTGACCGGTTGGTTTCGCCTGGGCTTGTGCCATCGCCTGCTGAAGAGCTTGCTGTGCCTGCGGGCCTGCCATCATCTGGGCAGTGACTTGAGGTGATTGTGGCACGAAACCGGTTCCCAGGCCGGCCTGATTCTTCGGCGCGCCCGGAGGACCCGATGGTGGTTGTCCTGGCTGTCCATCTGCGGGCATGGGCTGGCCGTCATTGGGTTGACCTTCGCCTGCTGGCTGACCATCCGCCGGCAACGGTTGTCCGTTCGCATCCAACCCGAATGGGAGCTCAGGCATTTCTGCGAGTGGGCCAAGCGGCGGCAAATTCGACGCCAAGTCCAATGCTTCTCGCAATGGCTGATTGGCGACTTCGGTTTGCCCCGATAATTCAACGGCTCCCTGGCCAGTCGCTTGTTGAGCATCTGCGAACTGTCGCTGGGCGTCATTTAACTTTTGGGCGGCGGACATTTGAGAGGGTGTGGGGGGCGATCCAGTGTCGGCTGGCATCTGCTCCAGATTGGCCGCTTGTTGCGCAATCGTTTCCACTGCGCCTTGTTGTTCGGTCGCGAGGTTGGCGATTGATTCAGCGATCGCTTGATCTCGACGAACTTCCTGTTCTTTCGCAGCCAAGTCTGCGGCGGCTCGCTCCAAGGCCGTTTGTGCAGAGTCGGCCGCCACCTGCATCTGCTGTGGCGAGCCTTGTGCTTCGGCTCCCATGTTTGCGGCTTCGGCGGCAGCATCCACGGCTTCTGCAGCGGCGGGATCCGCGTTGGCGACTTGATCCGCCAGCTTCGCAGTCTGCGTTGCTTGCTCGGCCAACGCTTTTCCTTGTTCGGCGGCAGCCTGCCTGATGGCTTCGACTAATTTCTGGCCGGCATCTTTCAACGCTTCCGCGGCTTTGGCCTGTGCTGTCTTTGCCGCTTCGGGATTTGAAGCGAGCGCAGTCTCTGCAGCTTCAGTAGCAGCAGTCGCGGGAGCGATTTCGGCTGCTGCAGCAGGGGATGCCTCCGCGGCCATTTCTTGAGCACCCTTGGCCGCATCAGCCGCCTTGGCCTGCGCTTGTGCGTCTGGTTTGGCAGTGGCCGGTGTTTCACTTGCCGCCTGCGATTCGGCCTGCGCGAGTTCCATCGCTTTCTCAAGAGCGGCCTCTGCCGCGTCACGCGAAGCTTCGGCTGCAGCGTCGTTTCCATCCAAGGTTTGTTTTGCTGCTTCGGCGGCGGCCTTTTGCGCTTCGTTTAAGGCTTGAACAATTGGGTCTGCTTTGCCCTCTTTCTTGGCTTGCTCTGCTTGAGGTCGCTTCGTCGCTGCGTCGGCAGCTGTTTGAGCTTTTTCTGCAACTTCTTCCTGCTTCGCTGTCGCCTTCAGTTCCGATCCTTCACCGTTTTCCGCGGCATCAGCCGCCGCATTGGCTGCGTCCTGTGCATCTTGGACATCAGCGATTTGATTGGCGAGTTCCATCGCTGCCGCAGCTTCGGGCTTCCCTTCGGCTTTCGCTTGTTCCTGCATCGCTTCGTTCAGTTTGTCTTTGGCGGCTTCCAATTGAGCGACCTTGTCATCGGTTGGGAGGCCATCAATCGCCTTCTCGACCGCGTCACGAGCAGTCGCCAGTTCTTTTGCCTGTTCCTGGCTCATTGCTGCCAGATCCTTAGCGGTCTTGGCGATCTCCTGACGCAACTCTTTGGCTGCCTCCGCCAATTTCTGTGCCGCGTTCTTTGCTTCCGCCGCCGCTTCCATCGCGGCTGCCTTCGGATCTGCGGCCTTCTGGTCAGCCACCGATTGCAGATCTTTTCCTGATTCGTTGGCTTCTTGAGCGGCCGCGGCCGCGTCCTTGCTCGCTTCGGGAGCGGTTTCCGCCAAGGCTTCCGCAGCCTTCTCTGCAATGGCCTTCACATCTGCTTGTCGCTCGGCCAGGTCTTTGGCCGCTTCAGACATGGTGGCCTTGTCGGCACTCTCGGTCTTGGCAATTTGCTCGGCGTCTTTCGCGATCGCTCGTTCTTCCGCAGCAGCTCGTTCCAGGACTTCAGCCGCACGAGCCAGTTCGCCAATCTTCACGGCTGATTCCTGGCGCTTGGCATCGGCAATCGCCGCATCGACGGTATCTTTCGCTCGTTCGAGTGCATCTTGTGCCTTATCGAGCGCCTTCTCTTCGACGGCAGTCGCCTTTTCCGGTTTTGCTTCCGCGAGGTTCTTCTCGGCTTCTTTGGCCGCGTCGACGGCTTCCGCCAATGCGTTCTCAACTGCGCTCGGCAATTCGTGCGAGTCCATTGCCTCTTTGATCTTGTCGGCGGCAGATTTCTCTTCGGGAGCAGCGGCTTGAGCGTTCTGTTCGGCCTTTGCCTCGGCGGCATCCTGCTTCTTCTGGGCTTCCTCGAGTTGCTTCTTCACTTCCTGTAGTGATTTCACTGCTTGAGCCAACTCCGTGGCTGACTTGTCTTTGGACTGCTGCTTGTTTTGATCCTTCAGGGCCTGTTCCAAGGCAGCCAGATTGCCCAGTACCTTGCCTTGGTCGTCGAGAGCCGTTTCGAGCTTGTTGTCGAGGAGATTCGCAGCAGCGTCGAGTGCCGCGGTCTCTGCTTGCTGGATATGGGCTTCGGCCTTCGTATTGTCTCGAATAGTGTCTGTCAGTTGCGAGATGTCCTTTTGCAACTTGGCCTGTTGTTCGACCAGCTCTGCCGAGGGCTTCTGGTTCTCGTCCAGTTTCTTGGTCTCTTCCCGCAGATCTTTTTGCTTATCAGCTAGAGCTTTGATCTTATCGATTACCGCCATCTTCTCTGAATTGAGCGCCCCTTGAGCTCGCTCGATGACTTTCAGTAGGTCACGAAGGCCCTTGATGACATGTTCTTGATGGTCCACAGCCGCTTCAAACTTCACCGCCTGTAGAGTTGTCCCGGCGCCGTCCAGATGTTTGCCAACGTCGCCCGCTTTCAAGATCCGCAGCCCGTCGGCTGCCGCCATCGATAGCGTGCCACTCCATGATTTCATGTCGATCATCGTGTCGACGAGATGAAGGAACAGTTCTTTCACATCGCGCTGATCCTCAATCGTCTTCAACGTCAACGCTTCTTGTCGTGTCTTGGACTCGGCAGGTAGGCCGCGAGTTGCGGTTTGAACCGTGGTTTCGACCCGAATCAAGCGACGGACTTGCTCGGCCAGTTCGGCGATCTTCAACCGCTTCATGAGGTTCTGCCGTTCGACCGCGAGTTGCCGTACGACGGTGCGGACTTGCTGTCGCGCTTCGACGAATGCGGCTTCCCGCTTCTCCGCTGGCATTCGCTGGGCCTCAGCCAACAGATCCACAACCTTCGTCATCTCGGTCTCGACGAGCTGATTCAGATTCGCTCGCATCAGCTTGATGTCGCGGTAAATTTCCTGATCGCCCAAGCCGTTTTCTTCCAGCTGGCGCAACTGAATGTCGAGAACGCCGCCCAGCAATTCGCGGGTCAGCGTGCGAGCTCGCTGTTGATCTTCCTGCTTGCGTTGAAGCGCTTCGGGCTCCAATACTTGAGCCCACACTGGTCCCACGGCCGAGATCCACGCCAATCCAGCCAGCACAATAACTCGCCAACAGGTCGCGGTCATATTCGATCTCCCCGGTCCCAGTTCTTCGACACGATCAAATAATTGATACGTCATCCGTGGGTGCATTATTTCTTCTCGTTTTTCTCGCCACCGATACCCAGCTCGCGTCGCAAGATTTCGTCTAACTGCTTCGCTGTCTTCTTATCTTCATCGCCTGTCTGGGCGAGGATGCCGTTAAGGTCTGTTACGTTGAAGGTCACGGATTCTCCCATCCCTTTTTGGCCGGGTATCGAGCCACGCCAATCGATGACTTCGAGCATGACTTTCACTTCGTCTCCCTTTTGCAATTCAAACGGAGAGAGTGCGATTGGGATTTGACCACGAACAATTGTCTGCGGTTGATCTTTGTCTTCGATCCGCTTCGACACGATTTCGTGCCGAGCGGAAGTTCCATCCTCGCGCGAGATCTGGACGACAGCGACAATTTTGGCGACACCAAAATCGTCCCCAGCCGCGTAGTCGAGCTTGGGAGTGGCCGTGGGTAGGACCTGTCGCGTAACGGCTGATGCGACGATCCGCGGTAGCCGATCGGTTTTCAGACGGATCTGACCGGTTATCGTTGGTTCCATCGAGAGGCCATCCTCGTCGACGACTTGAATCTCATATTTCATAGCTTCGCGAATCGAGTCGAAGGGAGTTCCCGCTGGAAGCGTCCATTCGCCGTTATTTGTCGATGTCGAGATCGACTTCACCAAGGTCAGCGGAGTGTCGCTGCCATTCACTGTGATCTGCGCACTCTTCAACGCCTTGTTGGAGCAGTTCAGGGTCAGCTTTGCGGTGGAACCTTCCAGAACCGCGAGTTGTCGAGATCCCCCATCGTTATCGGACTTGATCGACGCGGCCGCATAACTGGGGGGAGTGATCTGCCAGTGAATATCCACGAGCGGCAACGGAACGATCAGAATTTCGGCGGCGTCTGAAAT
>DASYEA010000862.1:0-1765 GCA_036499265.1 Schlesneria sp.
AGCTTGTCGCCGACGACAACGGGAGACGACGCACCGGACGCGACCGGCACCTTCCATTTCACATTTTTTTCCGGTCCGAATGAGACTGGAGGTTTGGCATCGGCAGCAATCCCGGAACCATTTGGACCGCGGAACTGGGGCCATTCGGGAACCTCGGCAGCGCCAATCGAACAAACGAAGCTCAAACATGTCGTGAACAGAATGCGGCGAATCATTCACAGTCCTTCGCAGAAACGGAATCCATCAGCCTTGGACAACCATCTGATCCGGACAGTTTCGAATTCAGAATGGCTTCAGGCTGGCATCCATAGTAGATGCTGGCCTGGTTTTGACAACACCGCATTTCGAGTTAACACCAGCTTCATCAACAGCACGATGAATGCTCGCAAAGAACGAGAAAAGCCCCTCACCATGAGGAGCTTTTCCATGAAGTTAGCAAGGGCGGGACTCGAACCCGCGACCCCAGGCTTATGAAGCCTGTGCTCTAACCGACTGAGCTACCTTGCCCCACGTTCCGCCGACGGACGGCGATCCGTGTCGAGATGCTATTGCATCCGTGGAGGGAGTTTAGCGTTTTCCGGCAGCAGGACAAGCCACCGGAAAACGATTCCTGCCGGTTGATTCACAATCGAAGAGCGACTGTCATCAATTCCGCGCAGCCGTCATTCCCGCGAAGGCGGGAATCCAGTGCTTTCTAACGACATCTGGATTCCCGCCTCCGCGGGAATGACGAGCCTGATCGAACCGTCAGCCAGATTTCAACCTGCCATCATACGTTTCATGAACGCAAGTGCATGCTGAGCCAGATATTCTTCGCTAGGGTACATGCGTCGCCAGATCTTCGTGGCTGCTGCCAAAGCTGGCAATGCTAGACCAAACGCTTCTACCGTCAGCCAGCCGTCGTACTTCAACGTCTTGAGCATTTGGAAAGTTGTTTCCCAATCGACGTGGCCCTCACCGGGGGTGGAGCGATCGTTTTCCGAGATGTGGACGTGGACCACCTGATCCCAGCACGACTGCATCGCCGCTGCCAGATTCTTTTCCTCGATATTGGCGTGGAAGGTGTCGTACATCATCTTCAGATTGGGATGGTTGGCTTCGCGGCAGAACTTGGCATCGTCCGCGGCACTGGTCAGGAAATAGCATTCGAAGCGGTTCAGGTATTCGACCACCAGCGTCACGTCATTCGCCTTGGCATGATCGGCGGCCTTGGTCAGCGTCTCCAGCCCCCACTTCCATTCGTTGGCCGTGGGACCGGAACCGCTGAAGGTTCCCAGAGCCGAGTGGATCGGGCCGCACAGATGCGTCACCCCTGCGGCGGCACACATGTCGATCGCCTTCTTCAACCGTGACAACCCCGCTTTGCGAATCTTGGCACTCGACGAGATCGGATTTTCGTCGTCGGTACAGACGGTCACAGCGGTCCGACCAAGCCCGATGGCGTCGAGCTTCTTCCCCAGTTTGGTGAACTTCGATTTGTCCATGTCGAAGACCGGCAGTTCCACCCCGTCATACCCCCAGGCTTTGATATTTTCCAACAGGGGATAATGCTCTTCGGTGACGTCAGAGGTCCAGAGGAGCATGTTCAGGCCGTACTTCATCGGTGGTTCCTCAAGGTTCAGGGCACAGTTGCAATGGATGCGGACCGGATACTCAGAATTTGTTTTGTGCCACTGCTTCCGTCTTCGGAAGCAGTGCTCTTCAACTTCACAACAACATGAATCGGCACTGCATGTCCGAGGCCGGTCAAGCAGTGACGCTCGAA
>DASYEA010000863.1:0-3397 GCA_036499265.1 Schlesneria sp.
TTTTAGTAGTTTCGGGATATTTCCGTCTATCTCGTGAGAACGCAGTCCATTTGCACTGAAGGAGCTGGCTCTCTACACGAACCACCTGAGGACGTTCCACAGCATGTTCGGTATAGGGAAAGGAACCGACGCTACGGATAAGTCGTGGCAACCGAAGACTGTAGGGCTGCCCCGCGCGCAGAGCTTCGATCGCACTGGTCTACTGGTGCTGACGTTGGCAGTCAGCACGCTAAGCGGTTGTACGAGCTTATCGCGCTGGTGGGACAACGGCTTCAAGGTCGGGCCCAACCATGTGGAGCCAGAGGCTGTTGTTTCCGAAAGTTGGAAATCGACGAGTGATCCCTCGATCCTCGGCGATTGCGAACCGCTCGCGGCGTGGTGGACGCAATTCAACGATCCCGCACTGGATGACCTTGTCCAGACGGCCGTCAACGAGAATCTCGATCTGCGAACGGCCGGCCATCGTCTGCTGGCGGTGCAGGCCGAACGGAATGTTGCGATTGGAAATCTTCTTCCCGACGCACGGTCAGTAGCACTTTTTAGTCGGTCCCAAATTAGTAAGAACCTGCCAGCGATCGGCTTGGGAAACCTATTCGACTTTTGGGCGGTTGGCCCGCTCGCGGCATCTTGGGAAATCGAGTTCTGGGGCAAGAACCGCCGCGCCATCGAATCGGCTGAGTCCGAGTTGGATGCGTCGCAAGAAGACTATCGCAATGTCCAGGTATTGCTCGTGTCTGAAGTGGCCGCGAGTTACGTGCAATTGCGGGGTTATCAACAGCGGATCGAATTCGCTCGCGAGAACGTTCAGATCCAGCAGGAATCGCTGAGGCTGGCCTTGGAACGGTTCCAGAATGGAATCACTACTGAACTCGATGTTCAGCAGGCCAAGTCCAGCCTGGCCGAAACCGAGGCGGTGCTCCCGCAACTCGACACGGGACTTCAGCAGGCGGGTCATCGCTTGTGCATTCTGCTCGGCTCGCCGCCGGGAGGCATGCCTACTCAGTTGGGAACCGGGCCAATCCCCGTCGCTCCCACGGAGCTCGCGGTGGGAATTCCCGCTGAGTTACTTCGGCGGCGTCCCGATATCCGGAAAGCCGAACGCCAGGTGGCGTCGCAGTGCGCTCAAATCGGCGTTGCGGAGGCCGACCTGTATCCGAGTTTGCAGTTGCTGGGGTTCGTGGGTTACACGTCGAACTCATCTGGAAAACTGTTTACGGCTCCCAGCTTCACGGGCATCATTGCGCCTGCGCTGCAATGGAAGATCTTCAGCTACTACAAAATCAAAAACAATGTCCGCAAACAAGAGGCACTTTTGGATGCACGAGTCACCGAGTATCAACAAACGGTACTAAAGGCACACGGAGAGGTCGAAGACTCGCTGGTCGGATTCGTCAATTCCCGGAAGCAGGCCGCTTGTTTAGGCGAAAGTGTGGAAGCCGCTCGCATCTCGATGGACCTTGTCCTGGGCCTGTATCGCGAAGGGAAAGTGGACTTCAATCGCGTGCAAAGCGCCCAGGCGATGCTGGTCAAGCGGCAAGACCAACTCGCGGTGGCGAACATCGAGTCGATACTCTCGCTGATCCGAGTCTACCGCGGCCTGGCCGGGGGTTGGGACGCATTTTGTGAGGACTCGCAGGCCGTAGACGCAGGCGATCCAGCGACCGGGGATGTCCCACCTCCCCCTGCTGGTCATCCTGTCGCACCGTGACCGAGGCCAGCAGTGGCATCTATGAACGGCCCGCGTACGTCCGCAGCAACTGGTCACGAAAGCTGACCGAACTCTCGATGGCGGCCCGGAAATCGTCTCGCCCGAGGACATAAAGTTCGAGCTGGTTGACGGCTCGAACTGTCGCACTTCGAGGCTGGTGCTTCATCAATGACATCTCGCCAAAAACATCCCCTTTTTCGAGCGTGCGGACCAGTTTCAGCCCCTCCGGCCCTTCGATCAGAACTTCTGCCTGGCCTTCACGAATAAGATAAAACTTGTCTCCCGGGTCGCCCTGGTTAAAGATGACTTCACGGGGCGGAGACTTTTCGTAGGCCATTTTTTGAGCGATTTCCGTGAGCTCGCTGGGTGATTGATTCGCAAAGACGGAACACTTCCTCAGGAATTCGCAGATCAGGTTTGTTTCGCCAACTTCCACGCGCGAGACGATTCGGCCGTCGATGAGCGTGACAATGCGGTCGGCGACATCGAGGATGCGATTGTCGTGAGTCACCAGGATAATGGCAGCGTCCGCTGCGCGAGCGTGCTCTTGAAGCAGGTTGACGACAATCCGTCCCGACTCTTTGTCGAGTGCCGCAGTCGGTTCATCGGCCAGGATAATCCGGGGCTTGTTGACGAGAGCCCGAGCCACGGCGACACGCTGCTTCTGCCCACCCGACAGCGAACTGGGTTTATAATGCATGCGATGTTCGAGTCCCAGCTTTGTCAACATTTCGGCGGCGCGATCACGCTTTTCCCTGGCTGAGTACGAATGAAGATCAAGCGCCATCTGCACGTTTTCGATCGCGGTCAATGACTCGAATAGATTGTGGAACTGAAAGATGAATCCGATACTGCGACGGATCTCGACCATTTCTTGCGAGCTCAGCCCGCGCATCTCGCGGCCCAGGACATTCAGGCTCCCCTCCTGGACAGCGCGCAGCCCTCCCGCCAAGACCAGCAGCGACGTTTTCCCCGAACCCGAAGGTCCCGTCATGATCGCGATCTCGCCGGGATACATGGCCAGATGGACGTCGTACAGAACTTGTCGGCGTGCGTCACCAAGGCCGAAATGATGATTCAGCCCGGAAAAATTCACGATGGGCCGTTTACCATTGGCCTCCGCTCTACCGGTGTTACTCGATTGCTGTTGCAAGGGGGTTCTCAAATTCCAGCGGATTAGAAGCAGTCGGCAGGATCAATGCGGATAACTCGGTAGAGGGCCATAAGTCCGGCCACCAGACACATGACCAGTGTCAACAACAGGATCGTGGCAATCCGGAGTGGCGTCAACGCCATCGTCAGTCCCGTTTGTGACTCCATGATCCAATAGAGAAGCCATGCCGCACTCACTCCCAGCACAAAGCCCAAGAGAGCCAGGAACGTCGCTTGTTCCAGCACCAGCTTGACAAGATAACCAGTTCGGTAGCCCATCGCTTTCAGAGTGGCAAACGGCAACAAATTATTGCTGATATCGGTGAACAAGATTTGATAGCACACGATCATCCCGATCAGGAATCCGACGACCACGCCCATGTTGAATAAGAACCCCACGGCGGTGTTGCGGCTCCAGTACATCTGCACATCGTTGCAATAATCGGCCAACGTCAACACGCGTACGTCGTCAGGGAGCAGCGTGCGAAGCTCTTCCGCTGCCTGTTTGGGGTCGACGCCAGCCCGCAATTGGATCAG
>DASYEA010000864.1:0-4872 GCA_036499265.1 Schlesneria sp.
TGAGCAATCTGTCGACTTCGCGCTGAAACGCCATCCGTTGCTGATGAGCCATGTCGCACCGGTCCGTGGAAAGGGTTTGTGCTGGATCCCAGTCGCATCACCCACTCCGCAAATTGCCTGGGAAGATCACGGCCAACCGCGGAAGTTGCCTGAGCACGAGAAAATCGATCTCGCGAAAGAGATCGGCCTTCGCGTCTGGGTCGATCGAAATCCCACAGCCGCGGAACTGGTCTTCCAATTTCACCATGCCTGCTCCGATGGACTGGGTGGTGTTCAATTCATCGGGGATTTACTGGCGTGCTACGGCCAGAAAACCGCGCCCGAGGGAGCGGAACTGCCTGAGATTGAACCTATCTGCTTCGACCGATTGCTGGCACGTACCAACTATTCACTGGTCGAATCCGAGGCCCCGCCGAAGACGGTGAGCTGCCCGGTGATGCTCAGCAAGCGTTTGATGAAGTTACTACGCCGGCAACCGGTCCCATTGGCGGCAACACGCAAGAACTCCATCGGAACTCCGTTGCGATTCCCAGCAATCATCAGCCGAATGATCGATCGGCATACGTTGCAGCAGTTGAAGGTCGTGGCGGCCCGAAAATCTGTCGAACTAAACGATCTATACCTGCTGGAAATGTTCCAGACGATTCGTACCTGGAATCTCCAGAACGGAAAGAACCGGGATGATCAATGGTTGCGGATTGGAATGCCAACCAGCCTGCGAACTCCTTTGCACGATCAGATGCCAGCTGCGAATATTGTCAGCTACATGTTTTTGACTCGCCGTTCCGGTGATTGTCATCAGCCGGACGACTTGCTTGCCGATATACACCGACAAACGTCCGCGATCGTGAACCAACAGCAGGGGCGGTTCGTCGCCATCGGGTTGAAATATCTGCTCAGAATTCCAGGCTTGCTGTGGTGTCTGTTGCGAATGAACCGCTGCTTCACCTCAGTCATCCTCACCAATGTGGGAGACATTCGTCGGCAGTTTACGGCACGTTTCCCGCTCAAGCAGGGACGTTGTGTGGCGGGGAATGTGACCTTAGATGTGCTGACCGGCGCAGTTCCCGTTCGCCCTAATACGCGCCTGTCGACCTCGGTTGGCACATATGCCGGCAACCTGTACATCAACATGCATTGCGATCCGTTGAGTTTCACAACAGAGCAAGCCGAACAACTCGCAGATCTCTTCGTGGCTAAATTGAAGCAATTGATTCCCGCCGATATTGCCGAAGAGCGGCGAGCAGCTTGATTGGGCCGATGGCTGATCTTAGGGAAATCGATGTCCAGGACCGAATTTACCGCCGAAGAATTTGAATCGCTTGGCGAAGGGGCACTGTGGCCTCGATTCTTCCTGTTTCCAGCCGTAGCAATGGTCGGCTATGTCGGATTTGTGATGGGGCTGGGTGGGGATAGCCTGTGGGCCCGGTCGGCGTGGGCAGTCTCATTGGGATATGCCTGGTTCTGTGTCGCCGGATCGTTTCATGAGGCGGTCCATCAAACGATGGGGCGCTCTCGCTCGGCGAACATCTGGTTCGGTCGCATCGTCGGCACTTTCGTGGGCATTCCGTATACAGCCTATCGCGAGACGCATATCCGGCATCACGCGTATCTCAATACGTCTGATGATTTCGAACTGTGGCCCTATTCGAGTCCGCGTCGATCGCTGGCATTCCGACGGGCCTTCATTTTGTTCGATTTGTTCGGGGCCATATTGGCCAATCCGATTGTTTATGGCCGCATCTACTTCGTTAAGCATTCGCCACTGAACGCACAGGCACGAAAGACTCTTGGACGAGAATATCTGGCGATGGCCGCCTTCTGGGGTACGGTCGTCGTGACTCTGGTCTCGCTGACGGTTGCAGGCCAAGTCGACTGGCAGCACTTTGATCCGATGTGGTTGTTGCCGATGCCGATTGCCGCAGCACTCAACGGCTTCCGAAAATTTACCGAGCACTTAGGGATGGCGAGCACGGATCCGATTCTTGGAACGCGCACCATCATTGGAAATAACTGGATTACGCGCCTCTGCTCCTACTTTAACTTCGAACTGTTCGTGCATGGTCCGCACCATCGGTTTCCAAAGTCACCTCATTTTGAACTCGAATCCAAGCTCGCAGATTATTGCCGCAAGAATCCAGAAGCCGAAGTGCCATTGTTCCCCAGTTATTTCGCGGCTGCGTTGGATACAATCCCTTGCCTGTGGTGGAATCCAGGGGTGGGCGCGAATGCAGGAGGGAAAGATCGCTTCCATCTTGCTCGAGGCGTGGAAAATTTTGTCAGCGAGGTCGGTCAATTTACTGGTGACCCGCAGAAGCGTGCCGCCTGATGTGAAACCTATCTATTGGTACCGACACTGGTGCCATCGACTGAATTAACCATGTCCCCACGATCTCAATCTTCATCGTTTTCGACATTCGCCGAATTCTGGAATTACTACGTCCGTGAGCATCAACACCCTGTCAATCAGGCGATGCACGTCATTGGAACGGTCGGGGGACTTGTTTGTATCGCGATGACGATTGGCGTCTCGCGATGGTGGGGGCTGGCTATTCTGCCCGTAGGGTACGGCACGGCGTGGTTGGGCCATGTCCTGATCGAACGCAATCTGCCAGTCACATTGAAATACCCGATCTGGTCGGTGTGCGCAGACTATCGGATGGTGCTGACCTTACTGCTGGGCCGCCGAATTCGAGCCCAGCAGGCCGCTGTAGATGTCGATGATCGACGCGCTGCTTAATCGCGATTCTCTTGTTCGACATGTGCGAACGTTCAAAGCACCGCCGATGTCGGCGGTGCAGGATCAGCCGGTTCGCTGCTGGCGACGCACGCGGCGATCGCCAGGTCACCTGTCACATTGACCACCGTCCGACACATGTCGAGGATTCGATCGACGCCCAGGATAATGCCGATTGCCGCTCCGGGAACGCCCACCGATTGCATCACCACGACGATCAACGGCAATGAACCGCCGGGAACACCAGCCGTTCCCACACCGGCGAGGACTGCCATCAGCACGACAGTGAACTGCTGGCTCGCAGTCAGGTCGACGCCCATCACTTGGGCCAGGAACAGCACCACGACACCTTCATACAGGGCCGTACCGTTCTGGTTGCCTGTCGCGCCGACCGTCAGCACGAAGTTGGCGACTCGTGATGGCAGTTTCAATTGGTCGTGTGCCACTTCCATCGCTGTCGGAAGCGTGGCGCTGGAAGAAGATGTACCGAACGCGACCAACATCGCTTCGGAGACATCTCGAAAGAATGACCAGGGCGATCGGCGTGCAAACACCATGACCATGATGGAGTAGACGACAAATAGTTGCAGTCCCAACCCCAGCAGCGCCGTCATCACGAACCAGAACAGAGTCTTCAGGATCCCGAAACCGAGTTGAGCCGACAGCGCAAAGACCAGACAGCCAGCACCAACCGGGGCCAGCTTCATCGCAAACGAAATGACAGCCATCGCGATGGCGTAGAGACCTTCGAGCCAGGCGACGAAAGTCTTTGTTTCTTCTGGTCGCGACGTGATGGCGATTCCGCAGACCAGCGAAAACACCATCACCGCCAACATGCCGTTTCCTTTGGAACTGCCGTCCACGGCACCGACCATTTCTTGCAACGGGTTTTCGGGAAGTAGATCAACCAGGACGTCACGCACGGGCTTGGCCTGTTTCGCCTTGTCCATGTTCTTCGCGGCACCCTTCGAGTTGTCCTCGTCGTTCAGCAACTTGGCGCGTTGCTCCGGCGTGAGAGACCGGCCGGGTTGCAGGCCATTCACTAGGCCAACACCGATCAGCACCGCCGCTGTCGATAGGATCGCCGTGAATCCCAAAGTCTTCAGGCCGATCATCCCCAACTTACGAACGTCGCCAATCTCGACAACAGCCAGCGTCAATGCGGCAAAGACCATCGGCACCACAACCATGAACATCAGTCGTAGGAAGACGCTTCCCACGGGCTTCGCCCAGTAGATCACATCGTCCAGCCACCCTCGCAATTCGTTGCCATCACTATCTGACAACCAGTGTTCGTAATAGCCGTCGATCTGACCATTGCCATCCAGGTCCAGCGAATAGTTTTTCTGAACCGTCCCCAGATAGTTGCAGAGTAGTCCCAGGGCAACACCAACGAGCAAACCAATCAGGATCTTGGTGTGGAGCGGCATCCCTCGGTGGGACGGTGAATTTGCGGGAAGTTCCGTCATGGATTGCTTTCAGCAACGTGGTGATGCGCCCGAAACACGGTTTTGCTTCCAGTGCCAAACCGAATATCTTGGACCGTCCGCAGCAGTGTAACCACCAAACTCGGGAAAGGCAGGCTGAACGGCATATCTTCGGTACGCCGAATTGTCGGTATATTCGGAGTTGTCGATGTCCCCGTCCCATCTTGTCGTCGAAGTTTCACCATTCCGATCTGGCAGGGACTGGTCGGTGTGGCAGACTAGCAACAGCGCCAAATCAATGTGGCGATTTGTAGCCGTGATGATGGGGAAGAATCACTTCCCAGCCGTGTCGGGATATTCTCATGAATCCGCTGAATCTATTCCGTCGGAAACAACGT
This sequence comes from Schlesneria sp., assembly GCA_036499265.1. Lineage (GTDB taxonomy): Bacteria > Planctomycetota > Planctomycetia > Planctomycetales > Planctomycetaceae > Schlesneria. The sequence continues at coordinate 4,563 of DASYEA010000864.1, forward strand.
CCGAGCGACCATCCGGCCGGCATTCATATGACGTTCGCGCAGTCCAGCGTTGTTCATTCGGTGACTCGCACTGCAATCATGCTTCGGAAACAGACTTGGGTCTTTCCCATCGCAGCGATCATCGCTCTCTCTCTGCTGGCGTTTGGAGTCCGTCGAGCGATCGAAGCGACGATGAAGGCGAACTTGAAATCGCAACTGCAGACTCTGCTTAACGTCGAAAAGGAGATGCTGGAAAGCTGGTTCAAAGTCCAGGCATCCATTATTGAGGCCGCAGCGAGCGACATGCAGGTTCGCGAAGCAATTTACGAGC
>DASYEA010000865.1:0-7089 GCA_036499265.1 Schlesneria sp.
CGCCGGCAACAAGCGGATCGCAAAATTCGATGCGGACGGAAAGTACCTCGCCGAGTGGGGTGGCGGCGGCAAAGAGCCCGGTCAGTTTGCGACGGCTCACGGGTTGGCGATTGATGTGCACGATCGGATCTATGTCGCCGATCGAGGGAACAAGCGAGTTCAAGTCTTCACGACAGACGGCAAGTTTGTCGCCGCCTGGACCGAAGCTGGCAATCCGTTTGGCCTGCTGGTCACACTCGAAGGATTGATCGTGGCCGACGGAGACGCTCATCGGCTGACGTTGCTGGACTTCGAAGGCAAGTCACTGGGAAGCTGGGGCACACCCGACACGCTCAAGCTGCCGCATCTGATGGCGCTGGGAACCGACGGCACGCTGTATGTCACGGAAGTGGATGGCAAGCGCGTGCAGATGTTTCAGCGGGCGAAGTGAAGTGGAGGCGTTTAATCTCCGCGTCTTCAGTCCCGGTCGTCCCCCTGGGACTGAAGACGATTCGAGTGCCGTACGAGTCTGATTCATCAGCCTCTGAGAACGCTTCGGTAAGAAACGGTCTACGTCTTTGATGCACCCTCAAAGAACGACGGCAGCCCATACGACGGCGCGTCGTTGGGCTGAACACGTCTCCCCTGGGATCAGTCCGTTAAAATACGTCGAGGACGTAGTGATGACCCATGTGATATGGCTTCTTGGTCGGATAGAAGTTGTACCAGTTCTTGTTGTAGACCGGGATCTGGCGTTCTTGTGGGTAACGGTTGTACAAGCTGTTGTACTCGCGTGGTGCCTGGTAGTTATGTGGGTAGTAAACGTAAGGGTAGTAGTTGAACCGACCCCAATCGGATGGCTGGCCTTCACCGGCAGCTTGTGCCGATTGCCCGCCCGCCAGAACCGCCGCTCCCACCAGCAGCATCGCCAATAACGCTCGACGCATAGTCTTCTCCTATCAGGTCTGCCAACGGATGCGGTCAATCCGCCAATGTCTTGACGGACTCAATGAATGAGGTGACAAATTCATGCAACTGCGAACAATCACAGAATCGAGATATACATCGACCAGTCGATCGTCGTTACGATAGGAAACTTCGCGAGAATCGTTGCGATCGTTAGAGTCGATCATCGGCAGCGAGTGGAAGCAGGCGTTTCGCAGGGAGGCATGATGAGACGGCATCTATTGAATCCATCACGGTTGGCCGAGCTGGCCGCTCGATACATTACATGCGCGATAGTGCTGCTGGTTTGGGGGGGAGTCGCCGTCGGGCAAGAAGCGGCCTCGACCGACGCGGTGACTTTTGAGCCGGCGATCAAACCCGAACAGATGAAGACGCACATCGAATTTCTGGCGAGTCCCGAGATGGCTGGGCGGTCCGGGGCAACGAAGAAGGAAGCCCGTCGATACATCATCGAACAGTGGAAAAAAGCTGGACTGCAGCCGCTGTTCACATCGACCACAAGCAAGGACGGCAACGACATCGAGAAAGTGGGTGTCTTCGAACAGGCGATTCCTGGCAACGCGGACGACAAGGGCAGGATCCCGATCGTCGGTTACAACATTGGTGCCTGGCTGCCAGGGAGCGACCCTAAGCTGGCTCATGAGATCGTAATCGTGAGTGCTCACTACGATCACCTGGGGGTTCGAGACGGCCAGATCTTCGCGGGAGCCGACGACAATGCGTCGGGGGTAGCGATGATGATCGAGACCGCTCGACTGACGGCCGCGGACCCGGTTCGACCCAAGCGAAGCATCGTTTTTGTCGGCTTTGATCTGGAAGAACATCTGCTGTGGGGATCGCGGTGGTTTGCAGCTCATACCCCCTGGCCGATTGAACGAGTGAAACTGTTTATCACGGCCGACATGATTGGCCGATCGCTGGGAAGTCTGCCACTTCCCGTTGTGTTCGTGATGGGGAGCGAACGAGCCGTCGAACTGCGTGAGGTTCTGGATCAGGTCGGGACACCCAAGGGCTTGGAGATCTGTCGATTCGGAACCGACGTCGTCGGGACCAGAAGTGATTACGGTCCGTTCCGAGATCGCGAGATCCCGTTCCTGTTCTTTTCGACGGGCGAGCACCCCGACTATCACACGCCGCGCGATACGCCAGACAAGATCGAATACGACAAGGCCGCGCGCGTGGCGAGCCTGATCTTGAAGATTTCACGTACCGTCGCCGATGCACCCCAACCGCCGGTTTGGACGGCCGCGGATCAGCTTGGCCTGGAAGAACCGAAGGCGCTGCTCAAGATCACCAGCCTGCTCTTGGAATCTGACAAGCAGAAGCCGCTGACGACAACTCAGCGATTCCTCGTGAGCAACGTGCGCGTCAAAGCGAAGAAGGTCATCGAGGCGAATCAGATGACAGCCGACGATCGCGCCTGGCTGGTGCGGATGTCGCAGGCCCTGCTGGCAGCCGTGTTCTGATCGAGTCAACGTATCTGATCCAGTCGAGGCCGTGGTCTTAGCTCGCCTTCACCACAGACTTAGGCCGCTGGATGATCAATACGGTCATCGCTCCCATCGCCAACAGGCCGGCACCGACTAACCAGGATGCCGGCAGATGCTCTTGTTCGCCGCTACCGATTCCCCAGGCCTTCAGTTGCTCCGTGTAATTCGACACCGTAAGCAGCAGACCGTTGTGAATGCAGTGCAGCACGATCCCCGGCCAGACGCTTCCTGTTTTCAAACAGACGATTCCCAGGATCAGTCCCAGGAAACACGTCGGAGCGAATCGTTCGAAGAACAACGCATCGCGAACGACCACATGGAATAGGCCGAACAGAGTGCTCGACAGAATCACTGCCAGCGGGCTGGCCATTTCCGCTCGAAATGTCGTCTGCAGGAAGCCGCGAAAGAACAGCTCTTCGCAGGCGGCAGGAACCAGGGCGAGGGCGATCAGTTTCCACAACAATGGCACCGCATCAATCTGAGCCTTGATCGATTCGAACAACTTCACAAACTCCGTCAATCGATCGGGTGACTGGACCAGGACCAGTTCATAGGCAAACGGCCACAGCGAAAGACCCAGCACAGCCGCCGCGATGAACGACAGCGGCGAAGCCATTCGCAGCGACAATCCCGAATTCCACGCGATCGCGAAATAGCGAGTCAGCACCAGCGGCAGTACCGCAAACAAGAGGATCGTGATCCCCATGTTGATGGCGAGTCGACTTTCGATCGACAGGTGAGCCAGCCGCGAGGCCGTTCCTCCCAGGATAAGAAACGAGGGAAACAGAATCGCCAAAGCGAACATCGCCTGTCCCAAGGTCGCCTGCGGACGCGGGACTTCGGGGCGACGTAACATATCCGACCAGCTTCCATCACCGCCGTAAAGCACGGCATCTGTTCCAAAGATCCGGGCGGCAGCCGACAACGCGACCGCGGCATACAGGGCCGTTGACAGTAACGTCGCCAGAGCCCAGATCGGGATCACTCGATTATCGAACACATCGCGAGCCAGCAGCACAATGTTCGCCAGCGGCGTGACAGCCAGCCACGTATTGAACTCAATCCCTGGCAGCAAACAGATGATGCCGGGCGCCAGTGAGACCAGCATCAATGGGATCAGATAGGCCTGTGCTTCTTTAAAACTGCGAGCAAAACTGGTCAAAATCAGGATCACCGCCGAGAAGAATGCCGCAAACACGAACAGCAGGCTCAACGTCAACACGACCAGTCGCGCGGATAGTCCGCCCGAACCAAACAGCAAACCTTCCAGTCCACTGGCATAAGCGGTCACGATCATCGAAATCAGGTTCGCCACTGCGGTCATCACGGCCACGGTGACCACCGCGACATACTTTGCAAACAACAATTCGTGACGAGGGACCGGGGATGAGACCAATGCCTCCAACGTGCCTCGTTCGCGTTCCCCCGCAGTCAAATCGATCGCAGGATAGACCGCTCCGGTGACTGTCATCAGGATCAGGATCAGCGGAACCAAAGTCGCCAGCGACAACGGAGGACCAGCTTGGCTCCCGACCGGTGTCAGCGATTCGACTCGGATATCGTAGGGTAACGGGATCGCCGGTGTTTCTTCGGCCAGTGCATGACGAGCGAAATCTTCATTCAACGCTCGAAATCGATCTTCAATAAATCGTCGCGCGTCACGGCTGACAGGCGAACCCGATCGATAGATGATCTCCATCCCCATAATGCGGTTGTCGGGATGTGTCCCAAAGATCACCGCGATATCGGCTTCTCCTTCGGCAACCGCTTTGCCAACATCGCCTCCCCCGTCTTCTTGATCCGGAATCAGCAGCTCGATGATCGGATCGTCGATGGACCCCTGGGGAAGCTGTTGCATATCGACAGTGCGTCCTTCACGCCGGGAGACCAGTTGGTTACCTAGCGAGAAGAGCTTTCGGAATATCGGCTCCTCGTGCTGCGACGGCAGCGCGACTCGGTATTCGATTCGAGTGCGATTGACCTGTGACAGAATCAGCTTCTGCAGAGTGACACCCAGCAATGGATAGATTAGCAGCGGCATGGCGACCAGCGTGATGATCGTACGGCGATCACGCAGGATTTCGCGGAGTTCTTTGACCGTTAACCGCCACCAGCGCGGTGAAGTCCAGCCACGAGGGGAATCTGGCGTGCCGGACTGATCAGACATGCGCGGTCTCTCCGAAGGTCGACCCGGATTGGTTGCCAATCAATTGCAGAAACATTTGAAACAGGTTGCTGCATCCGGTGGCCTGCTGCAGTTCGGCAAATGTTCCCTCATGCTTCAATCGTCCTCGATGCAGTAGCCCCATACGATCGCACACGTGCGAAGCTTCGTCGAGGCGATGAGTCGAAACCACAACCGCCTTACCCAGCGACCGTAGTTTCTTGATGTATTCGAAGACGACGTGAGTCCCGACGACATCCAGGCCGCGAGTCGGTTCATCCAGCAGCATCACCGGAGGGTCGTGCATCAGGGCGCGAGCCAGCGTGACGCGTTGCTTCTGTCCGGTACTCAGCGTTGCGCAGCGTTGGTCGAGGAACCGGCCGATGTCGAACAGATTGCTCAGTTCTTCCAGACGGATGCGCGCTGCTGCAGGGGCGACCCCATACAGATCCGCGAAAAACATCAGCGTCTCGCGAGGTGTCAGCCATTGATACAAACCGGAACTGGCCGAAACCAAGCCGATTCGACGCTTCACCTCATCGGGTTCCCGAGTCGCTCGAAAGCCGTCGACTTCTGCATCGCCACTGGTTGGTGACAATAACCCCAGAATCATTCGCAGTGTGGTCGTCTTCCCGGCCCCGTTGGGTCCGAGCAAACCGTAGACTTCGCCCGCTTGAACTTGAAACGACAGATGATCCACAGCAACGATAGGTCCGTTGCTGGACCGGAAATGTCGAGTGATTTCGGAGACAGAGATCATGTGTTTTGACAGGGTCGCGGTGGCAGACCGGCAATCAAGGCGTTAGACATCCTATCGAAGGGGCGAATCACTTGCGCCTCTCGGAATCGACTGCGGCGACTATTTTGTACAGAACCTGTCCTCTCTTCCGATGGATAGGATCGTTTTGATGGCTCGGGTGTCGCAGCGATTGACCAAATGGCACACAATACATTTCGAATCGTTTTATGAACCGACATCGATTCCGACACACGCATCCGTTTTGAAGATTGCCGAGATGACCGACGATCCCGTGAATCGTGTTCGCCAGACTCTGGACGAAACCTACCGCAGTCAGTCACGAAAGATTTTCGCCACGCTGGTGCGACTGATCGGCGATTTCGACTTGGCCGAAGAAGCGCTGCACGAAGCCTTTGCCATGGCGTTAACGCAGTGGCAACAAGACGGCATCCCTGGCAACCCGGCAGCATGGCTGGTTTCGACAGGACGCTTCAAAGCGATCGACGTGATTCGTCGACGAACGCGGTTCGACGCTTCTCTGGGAACCGTGGCGAAGCGGCTGGATGATGCCGCCGCGACGAATGCGGCCCGTTCCGAGCAAGAAATCGAAGACGACCGCCTGCGATTGATCTTCACCTGTTGCCATCCGGCATTGGCTCTGGATTCTCAAGTCGCGCTGACGCTGCGCGAAGTCTGCGGGCTGACCACTGAAGAAATCGCCAGCGCGTTCCTGACCGCGGCACCGACGATCGCGCAACGCATTGTCCGTGGCAAAGCCAAGATCAAAACGGCGGCGATCCCGTTCGTCGTCCCGTCGAAGGCAGATATCCACGACCGCCTGGAATCCGTGCTGTCGGTGATCTATCTCGTCTTCAACGAAGGCTACTACGCCTCGTCGGGTGAAATGCTCATGCGAGCCGACCTCTCAGACGAAGCGATTCGACTCGGCCGTCTGTTGGCCGAACTCCTGCCCGACCCGGAAGTACTCGGGCTGCTCGCCCTCATGCTGTTCACCGAATCTCGGCGTACCGCGCGAGTGACCGACACCGGTGATTTGATTCTTCTCGAAGATCAGGATCGATCCCGCTGGAACCGCGCTCACATTGAAGAAGGAATCAGTCTCGCCGAGAAAGCGATCGCGGCTGAGCATGTCGGGGTCTACACGATCCAGGCGGCGATCGCTGCGACTCATGCGAATGCCGCCGATACGAAATCGACCGACTGGACTCAAATCGTCGGCTGGTACGACATCCTCTTTCAGGCCAATCAGTCCCCGGTGATTGAACTGAACCGGGCTGTCGCCATCGCGATGCGAGATGGTCCGCGAGCAGGCCTGCAACTCATGGATGCCATTCTCGATCGAGGCGCTTTGGCCGAGTATCACCTGATCCACGCCGCAAAAGCCGACTTGTGGCGTCGGCTGAGCAAGAAGACTGAAGCAAGAGCTTCATACGAGACCGCCCTTCGTTTGGCCAAACAAGAGCCCGAACGGAGATTCCTGCAGAGACGAATCAGCGAACTCGGGTAGCTGCATTCGCCGAGAACTTGAATCCCTTCCACGACAGGCGTGCCACTGGATTGTCCGCTTCGGACAACCCAGCGCGGGCGGCTATTTGACTATGACGGTCACGCTTGTCGCTGCGCTTGCCAGGACCGCAACCAAGCCTCCACAGCCTCACCAACCGTCGAGAAGACCCCGAGAAACCGCGGCGGCGTTGTCTCGTTACTCAACGTCACAGACGCCCCATAGC
>DASYEA010000866.1:0-3255 GCA_036499265.1 Schlesneria sp.
TACATGGCAGGACGTGGTGTGGTTCAGCCTGACCATCTTTCACAAGTTGATCTCGAATAGGTTTCGAAAATGGGATGTCAACGAGCCGATCGCCGTGGATATGCCCCACCTCTCGTTTCCCAAGCCGAAAGGCTGTGCCGCCAAAACGATGCGGCGATTCTGTAATGCCATCCCAGGTCGTGACCGTATCGCTGATCGTTTTTTGAGCACCACGCATCGTGAGATCAACCGTACTAGTGGTAATGATAATATGTCAATACAGCTGTAATGACAGATGAGTTAGATCAATCGTTTGTATCGAGTCCTATTGAGCCGTTAGACTGTAAGAGAGTTCAGGAAAGGCTGTACTAAACACATGAAGACCCCCGGCAAAACTCCCTTGGATTTCATTCCTCAGCGAGAAGAGCTTGTTCCCGTTCAGGTACGCCTGCCCCAAAGTCTGCTTACCGATGTAAAGGCCAAGCTCGATAGGAACGGCATGACTTTTACGGATTTGGTCCGGGGTGCTTGTTCTTGGTATCTTGAGTCGCCCGACGCGTCACAAAATCAGCACCTCACTAAGGGAAAGTCGCGGTGGCCGAGATTCTAAGTTGTGGGGTGACCTTGGTCATGCCACCGCGCACCTTTTAAGCAAGAAGTTCGGCGAACGACTGCCGCTTCCACGAGAGCTGGGCGGGTTCATGTCCCATACCAGTCAAGAACGCGGAGAGCACGTAGGGTGTTCCATCTGCTTGGCTTTCCATCCCCTTCTTCGAGAGTGAAATGGACCTCCCCAGGATGGGTGTTTTCGAGAAGCCATGTCTTGTCGTGCTGCCGCTTTGATCGGAGCACCTTGATAGCCTCAGTGAGGCGCGGGTCTGGAAGCGACCCTGTCGCACGAAAGTAGTCCAACCCTCGCAAGACGTCGTATTGCCAGCGAGGCGGAAACGAAAACTGCAACCACGACTGGTTCACAATTTCCCCCGTACTCTTGCGCCGGAATAGCTTTCTTTCGAGGAGATACTCTTCACCGCGCAGACGGGCGGCTTGGATCGCTTGCGACCCATTTGTTGCCCGTTCATACATGAGCAGGCCTTCCAAGACATTGATCGTAGTTGCGAAGGATGAACGGAGCGACCCATTCTCCGTTTCGCAGTTCCAGCCACCATCTTCGAGTTGCTCATTCAAAAGGCGTTTGGCCACAGCTTGCATATTCAGACCGAAGTACACACCGATACGAAGGAGCCTGCCATTGATACACGGTTCGACTTCTCCATCGAAGAAGGCCTCCCCGTCATGCTCCCAGCAGCAGTTTGCTCTGACTTTTTCAATTGCGTCTTGGATTCGGGCGGAACAAGGGTCGATCCCAAAGTCGACAAGCAGCTGAAGTGTTGGCAAGGTGGAAATCCAAGGTTGACCTTCACCCTTGGATCGCCAGTTCAGACCGTTTCCCGGAAAACATGCCCCTCCTGCCCACTGGCCGTCGTCGCCAAGCAAGTTGAGTAGCCGCGCTCCCCATCCTTCCGTGGCTACACGCGCGCGTTCAGCCGCAATGGCAGGCGCTGCCGCATGGGTGACGTCATTCAGCACCTGCCATCGAATCGCAGGATCAGAATCGGTCAGCCAGGTCATCATGTTCATGTATTTAACGTCCCTCTAAGCGTCAGCACCAAAACTCGGCGAGTTCCTCGGCTATGGCTTTGCCCTGGTTGTAACCCGCTTGAGCTGAGGGCTGACGCGCCGACAAATCCATCAAATTCATGCCCACGCCGAGTGCGTTTTTGGAGTCGCCGTCCGGAAAGACTGTTTCCACTCTGCTTCCACGCGCGCGCAGTTCTTCGACCTGTGCTGTGAGGTGCAGTCCCCACTCCAGCCGTTTCCGCGTTCTGTCGCCGAGTGGTGCAAGTATCAGAACACGCCTGTATCCGGCTGCCAGATCGGCATTCACGTCGGCTCGATATGCGCCGTCGATATACCGTTTATCGCCGATACTGTAGGCGAAGCCACCGGCACAACTGGCGGCGACGGCGTCCACCAGATCGACTCCGCTGTAGCGGTTGAACACGACGGGTTCTCCGGTATCGGCATCGACTGCCGGGATGAGCATTGTGTGCTGCGGCCACTCTTGTTTGGGCAACCGTGCGGCGACTGTAGCTCGCCACTGCTTCTGTACAGAGTTGTCCGACGCCCCATCCATTTCGAGCGTCGCCGCGCCCAATTTGCGGCGCATGTCAGACGCATCTTGGGAAGCAGCAATAATTCGGTTTGTCCTGTCCAAATGGTCGGGCACTGGCGAAACTGGAGCGCGTCCATCGCCGTCTCCGGCCGTACCCGTCCGGTGCGCAGGCGCAGCGGAAAAGATGTTAGCAAGCAGTTGAGTGGGTGTCTCGCTTGTTATCTGCGCTGCTGCCGTCGAGCCAGCCGACGTACCGATAACCAGATTCGTCTCGGTCACATCCAATCCGGCTTCAAACAGGCCAGCGATAATGCCGATCAACCATGCATTGCCCGCTGCACCCCCACCACCAAGCACTAACGCCCTCTCCTTAACGACCGCAAGATGCGTGATGCGTTTATGCGCAGCGGTCAAGTGGAACCCATGCTTGCTAATGTCGTCTAGGCAAGCCGTAACATCAACGCCTTGATAGGGTTCGTCATGGTACAGCTCTACTGTCTTGAAGCTGGTCCAGGGGCTATATTGCAGCGGCAGGTTCGTCCCTTGTTCATCGACCGTGAAACCGAACACGCGGTTCTGGCTCCTAAATACATGCACTTTCGCCATCGGTTGTTCTCACCTAGCTTTTTGATAATCCGTTCAGACAGGCTGCTCTTTTAGCAATATCGTTGGCGTGACCAACGATCTGCAAATAAACCTATCATTAATCATTGGTAACGCCAACGGTATATTGTTGGTATTGCCTATCTTTTTCGGGGACATGATGGACATCGTTAGACATTCTGGCCAAGCACCTTTTTTGCGCGATCTTTCGTCTAGATTGCTCAATCAAACGGCCATTTTGGTTGGCAGAGTCGTGGGTGATGCACTCGCCGCGGAGGGTTCTGATCGCTACCAACTCGCCGCGCTTGCGACCCTTGATGCGTTTGGCGCCGTCTCACAAGCCGAATTGTGTCGGCGAACTAACATCGATCGAAGCGATATGAACGCGGTTGTTAATGCGCTTGAGGCAGATGGTATCGTTACACGCGTTTCAGATCCCGACGACCGCCGCCAGAACATTGTTGAACTGACAAAATCGGGCAAAGTTCGCTTCGAGC
>DASYEA010000867.1:0-5728 GCA_036499265.1 Schlesneria sp.
AAGTGAATCATTGTCGATACGTCCTTCGCAACTCCGACCATAAGGCCGATTCAACATGATGCGATTCCTTCGCATTTATGGCGCTCGGATCGGGATCGGCGCTATTTTGCTAATGGCGTTGTTCAGTGTGCTGCTGGTGTGGATGCCCTACCAGCGCGAGTATCGGATTGCGAAAGAATTTGAAGCGGCTGGCGGAAGAGTGCATTGGCAGTACTGCGGACCCGATTGGGTGCAGCCGTCAATTCGGGGACGACTGCCATTCGCCCACCGCGTCGTTTTGATCGACCTGAAACGACACCAGATGTCACCTGCCATTCTCTCTGGTCTGGAATCGCTTTCAAACCTGCAGGACTTCTACGCAGACCATCTTCAGTTTGATGATGCCGCATGTGAACATTTGAAGGGCCGGACGCGGCTGGTGTGTCTCTATCTGACAGAGACGCCGGTGACTGATGCCGGAATGGCACATCTGAATGACTTGAATAACCTGGGGACTTTAGACCTTGGCCGCACGCGAATCTCTGATGATGGGTTGAAGCACCTGGCTGGGAAGTCGCGACTGACCCATCTGTTTCTCTATCACACAAAGATCTCCGGCACCGGACTGGGCAATCTGAAGGGGTTGCCACAACTCACCATGCTCGAACTGAGCGGTGTGCAAATTGACGATGCTGGATTGAAGGAATTGGGAGAGTTGAGCCAGCTTCAATTGATCTATCTCTGCGAAACAAATGTGACCGACTCTGGGTTGATGAACTTGGACGGCCTGAACGGTCTTAAATTTCTCGACCTCCGTGGTACTCAAACGACCGCCGAAGGACGCGAAAAACTGCGGGAAAAGCTGCCCAACTGCAAAATCGAACCAGCCCCGTAGTCTCGATCTTCTCGCAATTTGCCGAGTGCGCTTCAACTGTCTATCATGAAGGAGTGCAAAATACGGCCCGACTGGAAACGGTCGGGCCCCCCTTGTTTCACCTGCCCAACGACCCGACTGAGTTCCGACGCAATGACCACCGATTTTCGTTCGATCCTGGAGACGTTTCCCAATCCTTATCCGCAGCGGGATTATTCGGTCGAAACGATCTGTCCCGAGTTCACCTCATTGTGTCCGAAGACCGGCCAGCCAGACTTTGGGACGTTGACGCTGACTTACGTGCCGGATCAACTTTGCTATGAGTTGAAATCGCTGAAGCTGTATCTGCAGGCATACCGCAACCACGGTGCGTTCTATGAGCACGTGACGAATTTGATCCTGGACGACATGGTTGCCGTGACGCAGCCACGGTACATGAAGCTGGTCGGGGCGTTTACGCCTCGCGGTGGGATCCGCACGAATGTCGTCGTGGAGTATACGAAGCCTGCCAAGTAGACGTACGAGAGTATGTTGAATTGGAATTGTGTGCCGCGATCTTCGATTTGGCCGTGTGATCATCCGAAGACACGGCCTTGTCGAAGACTCCAAAACCGTGGCACCCTGCTACGGTGCTCTTCCGCGTTGACGTGCGGTCGACTTATTCAGCGAGCGGCACTGTTCCGTCGAGGTAGCGCCAGTTCTTGAGATAGCTGATCAGGTCGGCCATCTGGTCGACGGTGATTGTCTTCTCCAGGCCGATGGGCATCAGAGAGAGTCCGCTGGACTTCAATTCGTCGACATCTGTCCGCAGGATCGTTTCCTCTTTCCCTTCGGGAAGGCGGATTGTGATCGAAGACGCAGTTTCACTTTTGACGAGGCCCGTCAGGACGCGGCCCTGCTTGGTCACCAGCGTGTAGCCGAAGTAATTCGCATCCACGGCGCGGTTCGGATCGAGGATGTTCGTCAGCAAATAGGCAGGGGTCTTGTCTCGGGTGTCGCCGATATCGGGACCGACATTGGTGCCAACGTTAGCGACGCGATGGCAGGTGACGCAGTTCTTTTCGAAGATCAGGCGACCTCGGGCCGCATCGGCTTTCTGCTCTAGAGCGGGCTGGTACTTCATCATGATTGCGTTGCGATCGGGTGAGGCGGAGTCGGTGAACAACTTAGTCGCTCGCTGCTTGATTTCGGCATTCTTGTGCTTGGTCAGTCGCGACTGCCGAGTGACATCCACTTCGGTCGGTTTCAGTGTCGAGCTCTCGAGCGCGTCCAATAGCAACTTCGTGCGAACTTCGTCGGCCAGCAGTACGTCCAGTATGGCGCGGCGGAACTGCGGTGTTTGCACATCGAACGCTTCCAGCAGCCTGGTTCCGATTATGGGGTCATGCGAAGCACCCAGCGATTCCAAGGCGGTAAGTTTCAATGAGATTTCTTCGTCGGAGAGCGCCAGATCCAGCAGCGCCGTGGCGACTTCGGGCCCCGACAGAAACCGCAACGTCTTGATTGTGGCGATTCGACGGGGAGCCATCACTTCGGCATCGATGATCGTTTCCAAAGCGCGCGAAACCAGATGACTGATCAGACCGCGTTCGGCCTCGCCCATCTGTTCGAAGTACGTTTGCAAAATGATTCCACGCCGCGTGGTGCCCTGCCCGAGGCCGCGAAGCCCGGCCAATTGGATATCGTTGACCGCAGGAGAACTGAGCGTGGGGGCGTCGAACGCCAGCAGGGCATTGAAGTAGGCGGTCGCCGCAGTCGGCGTCATCTGAGCCCCTGCGACTTCACTGAGTTCCTCGATCAAGTCGGCGGCGCCGTCGGGGATCGCGCCGCGCATCTGCCAGTGATCCAAAAGTTCCACGATCAGCAGTTCGGGTGGATTACACCGCATTGTGGCAACGGCGATTCGCAGCCAGGGATCTTCGGCGCCGTGATCCAACAGTCGAACCAGCAACTTTCGTTCGAAAACAGCATCCTCGCTGCGGCCACTCAGGTCGAGCGCCAAACGAAAACGAACTCGTTCATCCGCTTCATCATCCACCAGGTCCATCGCCTGTTCGCTGCCGAGCAGTTCGTCCAGATTGTCACCGATGGCCGAAATCACCTGCTCGCGCACTCGTGCATCGCGGGATTTGGTTTCTGACCAGGCGAGTACGGCCGGGGTCAGGCGGGGGTCGAGGATCTTCAGCATCCATAGCACACGCAGGCGACTGCGCGTCAGCCTGTTCTGCTTCCAATTGTTCTTGAGAGCGTCCAGGACTTCGTGCGGGTTTCGCTCCAGTAGGATTCGCATGGCGGTATCGCGATGCCAACCGTTGCGATGTTCCAGCAATTCGATGACATCTTTGGTGGAGAGTTTGGCGATCGGCTCATCGGGCCGCTCTTGATTGACGGTCGGTTCGATCGACATCACTCGCCAGATACGACCGCGATCGCTGCCGTCGTGCAGATCTTTGCGAGTCTTCATTTCGGCCGGCATCCAATCGGGATGCTCGATCACCGCGCGATACATATCAACGACGTAGAGGGCTCCATCTGGGCCGTTGACGAGATCGACGGGCCGAAACCAGGTATCGGGGCTGGCGAGGAATTCCTGATCGCCGTCGGCCGCGTTGCCAGTAAACGTGGCCCCTGTCGGTGTGAGAACTTCGCGATGGACCAAGTTGCCTGTGGGATCGCAGGTAAACGCATTACCCACAAATTCAGGGGGCAACGCGTCACCGCGATAGATTTGCACTCCGCAGGCGGCGGTGAACTGATTTGCGTGCAGGGTGCTGGTGGTCCAGGCCTTGCTGATCGGATGCAGCTTGGAAAACTCGGCATACGGCGCGACATCATGCACGGCCTTCTTCACGGCGAGGAACGGGTTTCGCCGGATGTACTGATCTTCCAGGACGACGTGCTGCACGGGATTCCGGTTCGAGCACACGAATCGGTTGCCGTAGTCGTCGAAGCACAGTCCGTATTGGCCATTTCCAGAGACGGCGGCCGATTCGCCGGTGCTGGGATTGAAGCGAAAGTCGAATCCGGCGAGGGCGACAGGCTGTCCCTTCGTCTTCCATTCTGGTTTGGCGGCAACGATGGTGCCGCCTCGAAGGCCGTTGGCGACATAGACCCAGCCATCGGGGCCCAGTGTCGGATGGTTTGCTCGCAGTTGCGAATTTTCTTGAACGAATCCGGTAAACCAGGTCTCTTTAAATTCAGCGAGGCCATCGCCGTCCCGATCAGCGAAGAAGGCAATTTCGCCCGCCAGCGTCACGATGATCCCGTCTTTCCACGGCAGCACGCCGGTGGGAAAGAGCAGCCCTTCAACGAAGATTGAAGCGGTTTCAAAACGCCCGTCCTGGTTCTTGTCGAAGAGATGCTTGATTCGAGAGAGCGGGTTGTCCGTGGAACCGGGTTTGGGTCCGTAGGGATAGTCCCGCATCTCGACCACCCACATCGATCCGTCGTCGCCAAACGCAATCGCGACGGGACTGACAACTTCGGGTTCGGCGGCAACCAGTTCCAATTTCAGATCCGGTGATGCCAGCACGAAGCTCGACAGCGCCTGATCGGTCGACAGCGGACTTTTGACTGCCGGCACTGGCTGGGCCTCGTCACCCCGCGCGTTCGCGACGAGAGTCACGGCGGACACCCAGACCACAACACACAAACGGAAAGACCGATTCACTCATCGACTCCGATCAACTCAAAATAGCCTGCGTCGAACGAGCGAACGAGTTCCGAACGGTCGTAAACCCACTGAAGCGGAAATAGCACGATTTGCATGACTGGGTGCATCACTGGTATCGACCACCCGTTCTCTGTCAGCACCACCAGGATCCCCGGACTCAGGATGTAACCTACACTCATCATGACCAGAACGGCACTCAACAGCAGCCATCGGCGGCGCCGGCGATTGGCTTCCTCGCGCGCGATCCAGATCTCTGCCGGATCTTCGGGTTGAACCCCAAGCCCGTCAGGTCCCTCCGTGACCGTCACAATCGCCATGCGACCTCCTCAATGCTGTCAGGAATACCGTTCCATTTGTATTGTGGAGTCCGCCTTGAACTTACTCAACTGTTGAACGATCACGCCAGAAGGAATCTCATGGTTCGTGCGGCCTTGTTTCTTGCCCGATTTTGTTCGTCCGCCTGGATTGGTGCGGCGACTCTATTTGTCATTGTCGGGATTCTGGAAGTGACTCGCGGTGGATTTGACGCGGCAATCAAGGATACTTTGGTGGCAATTCGCTTTCCGCCGTTCTATCGAGCGGGGGCGATTCTGGTGGGACTCGCATGGTTGGGAGCGTGTCTCGCCGAGTTTCATCCAGAATTGCCGACGCGACGACGCGCCTTCGCGATCCTCAGCCTACTGGCGGTACTCGCATTAATGTTTGTTGATTATCACTGGGTGTACACGCCGCTCGCGGCAATGGTGCGTCCACCGGGACAGCCGAAGACGATCGAGTTTGCTCACCTTCACCAAGCTTCGAAATATATCAATCTGGCGGGGCTGTTTTTCTCGATGGTCGCCGCGATTGCGCTAAACTGGCCGCCGAAGAAAGAATAGATCGCGAATGCCGCGAGTTGGCTGACGACGCCCTAAATTGTGAAGAGCCGACCTTTTGGCGAGATCGTGCTGGCGGCGGGTGCGAAGGCGATGGCTAACCACAAAGTCTTCGTGAATCAACTGCTGTCGATCGAGAACCTGGGGAGCATGACCGTGCTCTGCTCAGATAAGACTGGCACGCTGACGGAAGGGACCATCCAACTTCTGGACGCACAAGATCCGTCGGGCAAGTCGAGCGACTGGGTGGCTCGACTTGCCTATCTCAATGCGCACTTTCAGACCGGCTTCACAAATCCAATCGATCGGGCAATCACCGACCATCGA
>DASYEA010000868.1:0-8533 GCA_036499265.1 Schlesneria sp.
TGCTTGGCGAACTTGATCTGAATCTTTCTTCGGAACTCGGTCAAATTGAATACGCATCCAGTGCCATCGTTGTCACCGCGCACAAGCTGGCGAATGTTCGCCATCCGTTGAACTCGTTCGGTCTGGTCGTACCGCACCGCGAACGGCGGCGAATCCTGGCGACTTCATTTTCGAGTCGCAAGTTTCCCGAGCGAGCTCCGGAAGACTCTGTGCTGATGCGAACCTTTGTCGGCGGAGCGATGCAGCCGGAATTGAATGACTATGAAGATGCTTCATTGAAGCGAATCGTGCGGGAAGAGCTGTCAGAGATATTCGGCATTCAAGGCCCGCCCGAGATCGAGCTAGTCGTGAGATATCCACGGGCCATGCCGCAGTATCACATCGGTCACCTCGAACGAGTGAAACGGATCGAGTCCTTGACCACGTCTCATCAAGGGCTGGCCTTAGCGGGAAATGCCTTTCGGGGTGTCGGAATTCCCGATGCAATCGTTAGCGGTGAATCTGCCGCAGAGCATGTGTTCATGAGCAATCGAAGCACGTCGCCTGTGTAGGTCGCGCCCTAATTCGACTGTGCCGGGACTCACGCTATGGTATCCAGCTTACCGTCACGTAGTTCGCAGTGTTTAGGAAAGCGACTGGCGAGTTCCGTGCTGTGAGTGACACAGATCAACAACGTGTTGAACTCGCGATTCAATTCTAACAGCAACGTACCGACACTTTCGGCGGTTGCTCGGTCCAGATTTCCAGTCGGCTCATCCGCCAACAGGAGAATCGGCTGATTGATGAGGGCTCGACAAACGGCGACTCGCTGGCGTTCTCCCCCAGAAAGCTGAGCGGGCCGATGATTGATGCGGGTCGCCAAGCCGACTCGTTCCAATAGCTTTCGTGCGTGCGACTCCGCGTCCGTCGTGGCCCCTTCGGCTGGCAAGGTGGGGATCAACACATTTTCCAGGACCGTACACTGAGGCAGCAGGTGATGATCCTGAAAAATGAACCCGATCTGCCGATTTCGGAATTCCGCCTGCTGGGCCGAATTCAAGGCAAATGGATTGCGTCCGTCGAGCGAAATGCTGCCGGATGTCGGAGTATCCAAAGCACCGATCACATACAGGAAAGTGCTTTTCCCGCTGCCAGAAGGCCCGGTAATTGCGATGGCTTCGCCGCGTTCCATGGTGAGGTCCAGATCGCGCAGGATCGAGAGCGAGCCTTCGGCGGTCGTGTATTGCTTGTTAAGTTGTCGAACATCTAACGTCGCAGGCATCACGGACTCCGGGTTTCCGATCACGGTTCAGAATGCTATCGCTATCAGGTCTTCGCCGATCTGGGCAGAATAAGCGAACCACGATTCTCGTCCACCTCATGATAAGGGCACCTGTCATGGTTCACAATTTGGCCGACCTGCTGATTTCTCGACGCGATGCTCTTCGCTTCAGTGCCGCCACCGCCGCCTCCGCACTGATTGGCGGTAGCCAGATGCAGGCCGCGATTCCGCCACAGCGAAATGGCAAATCGCATATGAAGCTGAGCCTCGCAGCGTATTCGTTCAATCGAGTCCTCCCCAAGAACTGGACTCCTGATCAATTGAATGACGCCAAGTTCTCATTGGAAAAGTTTATCGACTTCTGTGCCGAACAAGACCTAGACGGGTGCGAACTGACCGCTTATTACTTTCCAAAAGAGATCACCAACGACTATTTGATGAGTCTGAAGGAGCGATCGTTTCGTCTGGGGCTCGATATTTCAGGAACTGCCATCGGCAATGACTTCTGTCTACCCGAGGGTGAAGCCCGCGAACGCAATCTGAAAATGTGTCGCGATTGGATCGACTATTCAGCCGCCTTGGGAGCACCTGCCATTCGCATTTTCGCGGGCTACCTTCCCAAGGGCGAAACAGAAGAAATGGCTCGTGAGCGGTGTATTGCAGGCATCAACCAGTCGTTGGAATATGCCGAGACGAAAGGAGTGAGTCTAGCTCTCGAAAATCATGGCGGCATCACGGCGACGCCGGCACAGATGCTGAAAATCATTGAAGGAGTCAAATCTTCGCCTTGGTTCGGAGTGAATTTTGACGGGGGCAATTTCAGTACGGCCGATCCTTATGCAGACCTGGCGAAGATTGCACCGTATGCCGTGAATGCTCAAATCAAGGTCGAAATGAGTCCGGGTGGGAAGAAGGAACCCGCCGACCTCGCCCGCATCGTCAAGATTCTGAAGGATGCCAACTACCGCGGCTTTCTGGTGCTGGAGTACGAAGCAAAAGAAGAACCACTGGACGCCATCCCAGATTATCTGAAGAAACTCCGAGAACTGATCGCGGGATGACCCCCAGTTGCGTTCAATTTCTGAAGGATTTGCCTGGATGGCTCGTCAGCCAAGTACTCAAAAGCCCGTGACAATTCGAGACATCTTGGGCACCGCCGCCGTGCAGCAGGAGACGCTGTTGTACGTCTTCGTGAGCAGTCTGGATCTGTTTATGACGTACATCCTGCTCAGTCAGAGTGGCGGCGTCTTTATCGAAGCAAACCCCGTGGCCCGGTTCTTTATCGCCGAATGGGGCGCGAAGGGGATGGTCTACTTCAAGTTCTCGATGGTCGCCTTTGTGTGCGTGCTGGCGCAGATCATCGCTCGATATCGGCCACGGGCTGCGCGCTGGCTGCTGCTGGGGGCCACCGTGTTAGTTTCTGTCGTTGTGGTCTACAGCCTTAAACTGTTGCTGCAGCATGGTAGTGTGGTCGACATCGAACTGTAACAGCCGACATCCATCGATATTGAGTAGCATCACTGAATGCTTGGCTTCAGGACAATGCAGCGCATTTGTCCCAATTCTTTTTGCAACGCGTTGAACATTGATTCGTCCGTACAAGTGCCGACGATCGCGCCGCCAGAGCCCGCGAACTTCGCCGTCGCCCCCACTTTGCGAGCCCGCTCAATCATTTCGATGTGACCGGAATGCAATTGGCAGATCGATCGTCGTGTATCAAAGTTGGTGTCGATCAGACGGCTTAACTGTGCCGCGTCACCTTGGGCTAATGCGCCCCGCGCGTCTCGTGCCAGATCCGCAAACGTGCGCATCGCCGTCACCACATCGGCATCGCCGCGGTCATAACGCTGTCGCAAGTTGTTATGGATAACTTCGGTCGGCTCACCCATTTCTTCGCAGTAGGCGATGTAGACCGGAGGTAATAATGCGGGGTCGAGTCGCTCGTACACCCCACATTCATAGCCATCGCGAGTCGTCATCTTATCCTTCGAGAAGTCCATCGAGACCAGGCCCTCGTAACACTGGATCACCCGGTCTTGAAGCCCGCCGGTAATTCCCAGTTCACGCGTCTCGACACTCAACGCCAGCGATGGCTGGACCTCCAGCGGGATCGTCACTTCGTAGAAGTCCATGAGCGCGCGCAACGTCGAAATGATGATCGCGCTGGACCCTGCCAACCCCACATTGCGAGGGATGGTGCTCTGATAGCGGATTGAGAAATTGCGATCGTGCAACTTCAGCTTCTGGGCATCGCAATATTCGACAAACCGCTTAATCGTGGCCTTCACCAGGCGGACGCCGCCGTAGTAACCATGCAGCCGAACGTCTTGAGCGAGGTCATGCACAGAACGGAATCGGCTTTGGTCCTCGGAACTCCAGAGGATTTCGATCTCGTCCCATTCGTATAGGACCACCTCCGCCCACAGATTGCGGATGATGAACGAGATTGTCCGGCCGTTGTATCCGTCGGACGGGTTGCCAACGAGACCCGCGCGAGCGTAGGCCCGGCGTCGTAGTAGTTGCATCGAAAGTGCTCCGTCACCAACTCATAGATGTCTGGATTCGTTACAACAACCCGCGCACGAACTGCTTCAAATCGTCACCGTAGTCGGGGTCTGCCATCGCAAACTCCACGAAGGCACGGTAGTAGCTTTCAAAGTTTCCGATGTCGAACCGACGCTCTTCGTGAGTCAGGCGAATCCCTACCCCCTTGCCACCTTCGCGCAAGACTCGGCGGATGGCATCCGTGAGCTGAATTTCGCCCCCTTTGCCTGGTTCGGTCTTGGCGAGGGCATCGAAGATTGACGACGAAAAGACATATCGAGCCGCGACGGCGAGGTTGCTCGGGGCTTCGGCCACGCTCGGCTTCTCGACAACATCGAGCAAGTCGAACACTGCTCCGGCTGGTTGCTTCGGCAATGCGACGCCGTAATGAACGACGTCCTCTTTAGGGACTTCCTCGAAAGCGACGACGACATCGGCTTTCGAGCTTTCAAACTGCTCGACCATACGCTGGACAACGTTCGACTTGGCATGGACTCCTAAGATCGAATCACCCAGAGCAACGACGAAGGATTGGTCACCAATAAAGGGTCTCGCGCACAGGACGGCGTGTCCCAATCCGAGTTGCCGACGCTGGCGCGTGTAAAAATATTCCATCTGCTGACGTTCGAACTGTAATTCCTGCAATTGCTCTTCGCGACCGGTCTCACGCAGGAACGAAATCAATTCAGGATTGATATCGAAATGGTTCTCGATCGAAGTCTTGCCGGGCCCCGTGATGAACAGCAGACGATGTATCCCCGACTGGGCCAACTCGTCGACGACATATTGCACCACAGGGCGTCGGCCAACTGGCAACATTTCCTTGGGCTGACTCTTTGTGGCGGGAAGCAGGCGAGTTCCGTGGCCTGCCACTGGTACGACAGCAATATCAATCATCTGATCCATTCCCTCGCAGATTTCATCGGAGTGCGTCCTGCCGCCCTGTCGGGTTCGTCCGGCGACCGCAACATAGCAATTCCAACGCTCAGGCAACAGGTGAAGTACTGCCGCTGAAAGGCGCAAAACAAACCTGACGGACTTCATCGACAACACGACGAATTCGGTCAGAATGCCGTCAAGGCAGCGTCTTCTGATTCCGTTGGCCATACGCAAACGGGAACGGGCGCTGCTGGTCCGTACACAGATAAACTTGAATTGGCCGAAATGGCTTTCCACCGCGGGTCATCGAAAAGCTGTCGAGCAGTTCCACGCTCTCGAAATACGGTTTGAACTTTTCGAGGTCCGGTACATTTTCTGTGCATACCAGCAGCCCATCTTGACCGACCCAATCTTGCGGTTTGCTCCAGTAGGCAAACCCGCGCGCGTCTCCCTGGTTGTAGCAGGTGACTGGGAGTCGATTGCGAACGCTGAAGGCGAGTTGCCCGCTGTCGTACCAATGCTCGGTAAACAGGAACGTGTTAGGGCGATCAAGTAGTCGCTGCGATTCGAGTTCGCGCGCGACCGATTCCCACCCGCTGATTTCTCGGGCAGGGTCACTCTTCCACGGAAAATTGATGATTCCAAACCGGGCTTGGCAGCCAAACATCAACGCGATCGTCGGCGTGCAAAGGCACATGAAGACAACCCATCGGCGAACTTGATTTGGATTCACCTCGGCATTGTGCGCCCATAGTGCCCCTACTAGTGGGAGCAGCGGATAAAATCCAACGAGTGGCCAATGCGGCAGAATCGGTCGAACACACGACACGCAGAAGAACAACGTGAGAGGCATGATGGACAAGCAAACCAGAAATCGATCGACGCCTGTCAGCTCTCGAAATCTTCGTATCCGCGTGACAAGAACTCCGATTGCCGGGAACCAGACCCAAGGCAGCAAGAGGGCAATGGGCCCAAAGATCATGGTCGCCAAGCCGACAGGCGAAAACTGGACTCCCACTGCACGTGCTCCCTGGAATGCCAATGAAGCCCACTCATGTTGAGCGTTCCACACAAAGATTGGGATCAATCCGCAAGCACCCAGAATTGCGGCCAGATAGGGCCCGGGGGTCCGGAGCACCGGCCAAGCTCGCGGCGTGACGATCACATAGGCCAAGGTCGCGATTGGAAGTAACGCACCATGATATTTGCTCGTTAAAGCACCCGCACAGGCGAATCCGACCCAAGCCCAGGCAACCACATCCGATCGGATTGCACTTTTGTTTTCCACTCGCAGGACAGTCACCCCATCGACCTTCGTGAAGAGTGCTTCGGTGAGATTACGCATTGTCAGCAATGCAAAGAACAGGAAGGGACCATCTGGCAGGACAAACGTGCCCGCCCCCACACTGAAGTACGCGGCGACGTTCATCGCCAGGGCGGCGTAAAATCCCGCGCGTTCGCCGAACCAGCGTGCTGTCCAGTCGAACATGATCCATGTGCTGCCCGCAAACAGCAACACAAAGCCCAGCCGCAGCGAGAGTGGATGCAGCCACCCCCCGCAGAGCCAGCGTCCCAAGCTGGCCACCCACATCAGCATGGGCGGATGATCGAAGTAGCTCCAATCAGGATGCTCGGTGTAAAGGAAGTGATAGGCTTCGTCATTCGCCATCTCTATTGCCCACGCCCAGCACAGCCTGAGAACGAGCGTGACAGAGATCAAAACAAATAAACTTCGGCGGGGCATCCATGCCATGAAGGTCAATCTAACGCGAGGAATCCAGAACAAGGTGGTCAATGGTGCCAAGCATGATTGGCAAACTGTTTGATGTCCATGCCAATCGCGACTGTACGGGTCTGAACAAGGGGGCCGAAAACAGTTACGAAGAAGTTATTCAATCGCCGACCAGATCACCGCCCGCGGAACTCCGTGGGAGTCACCCCCGCAGCCGCACGAAACGCCCTGGTGAATGCGCTATGGTCGTAGAACCCGCAAGCCAATGCGATTTCGGACACTGATTGGCTCGTTTCCCGCAGCATTCTTGCGGCAGCGGTCAGGCGTGACTTCGTGATGAAGTGGCTCGGGGTTAACCCAAACAGCCGCTTGGTCAGGCGCGCTAACCGCTGCGGCGTCAGTCCGGATTTCCGAGCCAAATCGGCCGGTGTGATCGACTCAGAGAGGTCATCTTCCATTTCCTGAATGGCAGCGGCGAAACCAGCCGGGATCTCGTCAGGCCCAATCGGAACGCGGACATCCCGTGAAATGCCAATCACGCCGGTGACGATTCCATCCGCTTGGACAATCGGCAGCTTCGTCGTCAGGCACCAACCTGCTCGGTGCGGCTGGTACCAGTGCAGTTCGAGATGATTCAACAACGGTCGCCCCGTACGAATGACGGTCGCGTCCTGCTCGACGGGGATTCGTCCCAGATCGCCGGGACAGATATCGCTGGGGAGTTTGCCAATTGCCTGAGATTTATTTTTCAACCCGTGCCGAGTCGCCAACGAATCATTGACCGCCAGGTATCGTCCCGCGGCGTCCTTCACAAAGAACGTGACATCTGGAACCTGGTCGAACAATTGCTCCAGCAGTGCCACGTTGACCGGCGACGCCACCATGGACCGAGAACTCAGTTGTGGTGTGCGCGATTTCATGCCGGAATGTCGTTTCTCGCCAAGTAACTTGAAGTGCCGCTCAGTAGAATCGGACCGACGCCGATCGTCCATTCTCAGCACTGTCTAGTTCCCTGGAATCTGCCATGAAGATCACGCGGATCTTTGCGCATCGCGTTGAATTGCCGCTTGTTGAAGGATCTTATCGCTGGTCCGGTGGCAAATCCGTTTCAGTCTTCGACAGTACGATTGTGGGGGTCGAAACGGACGGCGGCCTAATTGGATATGGCGAAGTCTGTCCCTTGGGCCCATTCTACCTGCCAGCCTATGCCGAGGGGGTTCGATCGGGACTCCGAGAACTGGCACCGCACCTATTGGGCTTCGACCCGCGTGAGTTGAGCAAACTGAATCACCGAATGGATGCCGCCCTCAAGGGGCACACCTATGTCAAATCAGGGATCGACATCGCCTGCTGGGATCTTCTGGGCCAAGCAAACGGATTGCCAGTCTGCGTCTTGATGGGGGGACGATTTGGGGAGAGTATTCGGCTGTATCGCGCGATCTCACAGGAATCTCCCGAGGAGATGGCTAGAAAGGTCGCAGGATATCGGGCCGCCGGTTACACGCGTTTTCAACTGAAGGTTGGTGGCGATCCCGATACCGATATCGAACGCATTCGAGCGGTCCGGGCAATGCTGGCTCCTTCGGATCGACTAGTTGCGGATGCGAATACCGGCTGGACGCAGCACGAAGCGATGCGCGTCGTGCGGGGAGTGCGAGATGTCGATGTGTACATCGAACAGCCCTGTTTGACCTACGAAGAATGTCTCTCCGTCCGACGACATACCGACCACCCGTTTGTTCTGGACGAGAATGTCGACAGTCTCGAAATGCTCTTGCGCGGCAAAGCAGATCTGGCGATGGATGTCGTCAATCTCAAGATCAGCAAGCTCGGTGGCCTGACGAAGACGCGTCAAGTGCGCGATCTGTGTGTTTCGATGGGCATCGCGATGACGCTGGAGGATAGCTGGGGGGGCGACATCACCACGGCCGCGATCGCTCATCTTGCACACAGCACTCCCGAAGAATTCCGATTCACGAGCACGGATTTCAATAGCTACGTCACAGTTAGCACGGCTGATGGTGCTCCCCAGCGTCAAAACGGATTCATGAGCGCCAGCACTTCGGCCGGTCTCGGGATCACTCCGAAGATGACCGTCCTCGGGCGGCGAGTGGTCG
>DASYEA010000869.1:0-6126 GCA_036499265.1 Schlesneria sp.
AATGGGGCCAGCGTCGGATTGTTTCGGCACGAGGACGAATCATTTCACCCTTACTTCATCGAACATGTCACGCTTTACCCCGGTCGCTATCGCATGCGAACTTCGCTCTGGAGCTTCCAATGGGACAAGGGAACAGTCCTCCCCGGACGTGGCACCGAAGCGGCACGGCTCTCCGTGGTACAGCTCAGCGGTGATGGTCGTGGCGGCGGACATCCCAGTTACGTCCTCGGCTACTACGACGCACCGTCGATGCAGGAACAGGAACACGAAGTCGTTCACTGGTTGAACTACAAAGAGATCATTGGCTTCAACACGGCCTCGTTGGCTCCCGTGGCGAACTACAGCCGCAAAGGTCGAGCGATGGCGTTCACCGGGCCTGGCATCGTGTGCGACTGGTTCGATATTGAAGGTCCTCTCAATGATGTCTGGCCGCCCGTGAGCCATCAGCAACTGTTTGGCGATCTTCCTTTGACCGAGCTCAAAGCATCAGACCACCCGAATGTGCGACCTCCCAAGCGATTGCCAGTCCGACGCGAAGTCGGTGCCGGCAAGAACGAGCCTGATAAAGAAGAAGGAGTCTGGACCGTTCAGAGCGAACAACCTCTGGTCGATGCCGATCGACTGCTCGCCACGTTCCTGCCCAAGGCGTTTCGTCGACCCGTCGATGCGGAAACAAGACAGCTATATGTCAATAAGGTTGACGATCGTTTGAAAGTCGGCGACTGCTTCGAAACGGCCATGCGCTGGGCCTATCGAGCTGCCCTCTGTTCGCCAGACTTCTTGTATCACATCGAACCAGCTGGACAACTGGATGACTTCGCGCTGGCGTCGCGATTGTCCTATTTCCTGTGGAACTCGACCCCCGACGATCGGCTGATCGAACTCGCTACGAAAGGTCAGCTGCACACACCCGAGATCCTGCGCGGTGAAGTCGAGCGACTCCTGAAAGACCCTCGATCGCAACGATTCGTCGAGGACTTCCTGGGGCAGTGGCTGAAGCTGCGACAGATCGCGTCGACCGATCCAGATCGGAAGTTGTACCCCGAGTTCAGCGCTTACCTGCAGGATTCGATGGTCGCCGAAACGCGAGCGTACTTTCGCGAACTGATCGACCAGAACCTCACAGCCAGCCACCTGATCAAGTCTGATTTCGCGATGATCAACGAGAAGCTGGCGGTCCACTATGGGATCCCTGGAGTCAGTGGCTCGCAGATTCGCCGCGTTGCCCTTCCTGCCGATTGCCCTCGTGGTGGGTTCCTGACGCAGGCCGCGATCCTGAAGATCACGGCGAATGGAACCACGACATCGCCTGTTCCTCGTGGTGCATTCGTGATGGCGCGACTGCTGGGCCAGCCACCTGATCCACCGCCTGCGAACATCACCGCGATTGAACCTGACGTTCGCGGAACTAGAACGATTCGCGAGCAATTGGAGAAGCACCGTGCCGACATGGTCTGCGCGTCGTGTCATGCCAAAATGGACCCAGCCGGGTTTGCTCTGGAAGCATTCGACGTGATCGGTGGCTTCCGCGATCGCTATCGATCGATTGGCGACGGCGATCCTGCCCCGCGCGGTTCCATCGATCCCTTCATCGGCATTGGCTTCAAGCTGGGTCCCGCGGTTGATCCGTCGAGCGACCTGCCCGATGGACGATCGTTCAAGAATGTCCAGGAATTCCAGTCGCTCATCGCATCAGACACTCATCGCTTGTTGAAGAACCTCGCCGAGCAGCTCGCCATTTACGGCACAGGTCGAGACATCGCGTTTGCCGATCGCGACCAGATTGCGACGATCGTCGCCAATGCGGAACGTGACGGCGGCGGCATCCGTACGTTGATTCATCAAGTCATCCAAAGCTCCTTCTTCCAGACGCGATAATCTCATGAATCATCTGATCCGAACGGTTTTGCTTTTACTGTGCTGTGTCGCAGTATCACCTTTCTCTCAAGCGGAAGATGCTCCTGCGCGGAATGTCACCGTCAAACATCAGATCACGGGTCTATTCGCCCCCGATCGCGAGCAGGATCTGCAGGCGACCTTTGAGAAACTGCCGGACTTCAAACTGATCAAGATCGACTTCGACAACGCCGAAGTCACCGTACAATATGACTCAGCGAAAATATTCCCGGGAGCAAAGCCGGAGCAGATCGTCGAACGGTTCGACAACTTGGTGCGTGGCGCATCCAATCACACGTTTGGCGTGAAGCCGTTGCGAACCATCGACAAAGAAAAGCTGAAGCGAATTGAGATTGCGGTCGCCGGACTGGACTGCAAAGCGTGCTGCCTGGCGGCCTACGAAGCCGTCTTTCGGCTGAAAGGGGTCGAATGTGCGACTGCCAGCTTCAAAGAAGGTCGCGTGACAGCACTGATTAATCCTGAGATGATCGACAAAGTCGAACTGGAAACGGCACTCAAGCAACGGGGTGTCGAAGTCAAACTGCCATAAAGGCGATGACGTGGGAAGCACCCGTGACGAATGTTCCAGCAGATCAGATCTCCAGCAAACGTGAAGAACGCTGGTTCGCGGCGCGCCTGTTGTTCTTGTTCATCGTGGTCATCGCGGGCTTTTTCGGTCTGATCTCACTGCGCGGCAACGGCTCCTCTTCGAAATATCCGCGAGTCAAACTGCCGGATGGGTCATGGCTGGTCGCGCGACAGGTCACCGTTGGCAAGATCCATGCGATCGAGATCCCCTACAGTTTGGGCGAGCAATTTCGACGCTGGCAGCAGAGCTACAAACAGCCGTACATGACCTCCGACGATCGAACCGTGATCTGGCTCATGCGAGAGAACGATCGCGGCGAGCGACTGGATCTCGACTGGGTCAAACGCGTTGAAATCGATGTCGGTGACCCACGCCCGATGACACCCCAGCAGTATCATCGACAGAACGTTCAAGCCAACAGCAGCGGTGGTACAGGGACAGGATCAACGGGATTCAGCGATGCCCAGCCGTTCGCGGCGGCCACTCCGATGGAAATCGCCTTGATCCACTTTGATTTTCCTCTCTTGCGTCCACGCGATAACAAGCTGATCGTCAAGGTCTTCGATGGCGGCGATACGCTGATCGCCGAGTTGCCCCTCCCTTACATCCCGCCGCCGAGTCTCTCCACAGACGAATGGGAGCCCGATCCGCTACCCGCCAGCCGCACAGACGGAAACTTAACCGTGACACTGAACAGCGTCGACTTCTTCGAAGCGTCAGAGAAAAATGGCGTCTATGTCAGCCCTCGACTGACATACGAGCATGACGGAGTGGTATCGACGACCTGGGGTGCCTCAGAGGTCTTTCATGACCTGCTGGGGAATCAATCCTATGCCTGGAACTGCGACCTGTCCCCTGCCGAGACCGCGTGGAAAATGAAGTTGCGGATGATGCAGAACGCGAACGGACGATTCCTTCCTGAGGAAACGAAGAAACTACCGCTACGGCCACTCGCTCCGGCGCAGCAGCTGGAAATGGCCACTGAAACACATCAGATCAATGGACTCACCGTGTCAATCGTCGGCCTCGGAGGGACGGGTCCGCTGGACGTTACGCTGCCCAAGTCAAACCTGCGGATCAAGACAGGAAAATACCAGCCGGAGCAGTACGGCAGCGGCATGACCTCCAGCTGCAATAACAATCGTTGCGAGGTCGATTTCTCGTCAGGCCTGCCGTTCCTCATGACCAGCAATGGAATGAGCCAGTCGGATACGTCTCTGGCGATTGTCTTCCGAGACCAGGACGGCGTCATTCTACCTCAAAACGGAAACAGCGGAGCCCAAGGATTCTCGTTCTGGTTCTTCGATCCCAAGCCGACATCCACGTCCGTCGAAATTGAAATCATTGTCCAGAAGTATCGCCAGGCCGAATTCTTGATCGCACCACCCAAGCCCGACGAAATCAAGAAGCGTCAATAGACGCTGCATTGAAAGTGCTGAGATGAATCTGCAACAAGAATACTTGAAGGCTGTCACACGACGCCACTTCTTCGGACAAGCGGGTGTCGGGCTGGGAGCCGTCGCGCTGGCGTCACTGTTGCAACGTGACGGCATTTCCGCGCCCCCTGCGGCGATCAATCCGCTGGCTCCCAAGCAACCGCCACTGCCAGCGAAGGCCAAGCATGTGATCTACCTGCACATGGCAGGCAGCCCCACTCAGCTTGATCTGTTCGACTACAAGCCGACCCTGCAAAAGTACAACGGGAAGCCCTGCCCCAAGGAATACCTCGAAGGCAAGCGATTCGCTTTCATTCAGGGCGTTCCCAACATGCTGGGAACACCGTTCGCGTTCGCGAAGCACGGACAATCGGGAGCCGAATTGAGTGAAGTCTGGAAGTTCCTGCCCGAGGTGATCGACGACATCGCCATCGTCAAGTCGATGCAGACCGAGCAGTTCAACCACGCGCCAGCCCAGTTGTTCCTGCAAACCGGGACCAACTTGTTCGGCGGTGCGGCAATGGGGTCGTGGGCCACGTATGGGCTTGGTTCGAATAACGAAGACCTGCCGGGATTTGTCGTGCTCAGCAGCGGCGGTAAGACACCGGACGCCGGCAAAAGCGTCTGGGGCAGCGGCTACTTGCCGTCGATCTATCAGGGTGTCCAGTGCCGATCACCGGGCGATCCGGTATTGTTCCTGTCGAATCCAAACGGTCTCGATCGAGCTGGCCGTCGGGAAACACTGGACGCACTGAGGACACTGAACGAGTTCCAAGCCGAGAAACTCGGCGATCCCGAAACGATCACGCGGATCGCGCAGTATGAACTCGCCTACCGCATGCAGATGTCGGTTCCCGAGATCATGGATATCTCGAAGGAACCACAACATATCCTCGACCTGTACGGTGCCAAACCGGGCTTCGTCCCCGATTCCGATGCCGCTTCCGATCCACGGGTTGTCTACAAGGGGACTGATGCGGCCTTGGCGAATAACTGCCTGCTCGCACGGCGACTGGTTGAAGCAGGCGTCCGATTCGTGCAGCTCTACGACTGGGGCTGGGACCATCATGGCGTCAGTCCTGGCGAACATATCCCGACGATACTGCCGATTAAAGTTCAGCAAATTGATCGCGCTCTGACGGCCCTCATCAAGGACCTGAAGCAACGCGGCCTGTTCGACGAGACGTTGATCATCTGGGGCGGCGAGTTCGGTCGAACTCCGATGCAGCAGAATAATGCCCCCAATCAACCGTTCATCGGTCGCGATCATCATCCGTATGCATTCACGATGATGCTGGCTGGCGGCGGCATTAAGGGAGGCCAGACGTACGGCCAGACAGACGATATCGGCTACTACATTACCGAGAATCCGATGGATGTCCGCGACCTGCAGGCCACAGTCCTGCACCTGCTTGGTTTGGACCCCTTCAAGTTGACCTACAACTTCCAAGGACTGGACCAACGACTAATTGGTGCGGAAGGAAAGGCCAAACTTCACCCGGCGCTCTTAATGTGAGCTGACACGAGTTTTCGAGTGCGATCGCCGCTGGGACTCGCGGAACAGGAATCCATCGATTTCTGAGCGACCTGATAGATCGTGACTCAGAATGGTCCATGACCACGCAACCGCGGCCAGCAGCGACGCGCCGAGCCATAAGCAGACCAAGCCAATTTCGCGGTAACTTTGACGCAAACCCGCGTCGGTCGTGCCGAGCCAGCTACCGGAGCCGAAAGTCTGCGAATAGCTTGCGAATGCGCCAGCTTGGATATTCAAGTACAAACCGATCGCGCTGACGACCGAACCCAGAATTAGCAGCATCAGTAACCGTCTCATCGTAGTCCCCCCTGCGACCACGATTTGCAAAGCCTATGCCACTGACAAGATGTAAATAAGGTGAACGCTCCTTAGCCACGGCATCGCGGTTGCTTAAGGTTCCCTAGGTCAATTTTTGCTCGGTCACCTTTTCAGAAAGTTGTCCCAGATGACTCTCGGCGGATTCTTATTACTGCTCCTGATCGCCGGTATTTGCGGAAGCCTGGCGCAGGCGATGACTGGCTATTCGCATTCAGGCTGCTTGGTTTCTATCGCCCTCGGATTCGTAGGGGCTGTGCTGGGGACGTGGATCGCCCATCAGATGGGATTGCCAGAACTGCTGACGATCCAAGTCGGCGGTCAGCCGTTTCCAGTCGTCTGGTCAATCATCG
>DASYEA010000870.1:0-2986 GCA_036499265.1 Schlesneria sp.
CAATCTCGAGAGGCCACCGCGCAGGAGTCGAACGATCCAGCGCAACAGGCCGCCGACAACAAAGTGAAGACGCCCAAACCACAAGTCGGTGCTACCGAGAAGCAGAAGATCGAACAGACTGGCGACGGTGAAAAGACGCCACCGGGCAAGAATCCGCAGAAGCAGCCGGGTGATCCCAACACGGCCAACGAGCCCCAACAAGGTTCGAAGCAGAAAGATCCACGCTCCAAGCAAGGTGACGGTGGGCAACGTGGCTCGTCGAAAGTAGATCAAGCAGGAGACCCTGGCAGCCAAGATTCGGGCCAAGGGGATGCTGCCGATCGTCCAGGGAAGCAGCAACCAACGAAGGAAAAATCGAAAGAGGCCGGTGGCGAAAACAAGCCCGGCTCAGGTAAAGAATCGACAGCAGGCGGTGAAAAGAAACCCGGTCCGAAAGGAAATCAGGACGGATCATCTAAGGACAGCGCCGGTCAAAAGACAGATCCGAATGCCTCGGGCAACAAAGGTGGCGGAAAGGGCGGTTCTGGAAAGGACGGGGCCCAAGGGGGACAGCCTGGTGAAGGCTCCACGGAAGGCCAGCAAGGCGGGACCGCCGAAGGCTCATCACCAAGCGGAGCGGCTAGCCCTCCGGGGACGGGTCGCAACACGGGAAGCAGCGGCGAAGGTCATCCTGGCAAGCAAGGAAATGCCCCTGCCAAAGGTCGACCAGATGCAAATAACGAACCTGCTGAAGCGAACAGTTCAGGCTCGACCCCCGAAGGCGAAGAAGCCAACTTGGAATACAAGAAGCAGGCGACGGAGCTCGTGCTGAAACGACTTCAAGACGAATTGGAGCGAGGCGAAGTCGATCCCGAACTTCTCGACAAACTGGGTTGGACGAAAGACGAATTGCGTCGATTTTCGGATCGCTTGAACAAGGCGTTGGCAGAATCGAAGTCGGGCGATGAAACCCCGGAATCACTGAGCCGACGACAGCAATTCGAAGAAATGCTCAAGGGGTTGGATGTCAACAAGAGCGGCACAAAGCGTTCTGGCGAGAATTCGCCGCAGCGTGAAGTGAACCAGATCGAGTCGCGCCATAGCACTGTCCCGAAGGCGTATCGCGCCGCGTCTGAAAAGCTGAGCCGCGATGTCAGCCGACAAAAGAAGGCCACGCCAAAATAGAGAACTTCAGTCGCTGAGCCTGAACAGTGTTGCCGACTGCCGTCAGGCTGACTTTGGACTCAGCAGGACAATTGCTTTCTGGACGTACAGGTACCCACTCCAAACGGTGACGGCCACCATGGTCCATAACAGGACATCTCGTACAGCGGTAAATGAAATACCGCCGATCGAGTAGCTCGCCACGGCAGGATGCATCGATAGCAAGGCCGCTGTGGCCGCGGCGCACTGCAGGAACATTTTCAGCTTGCCGCTGGCGGAGGCGGAAAAGTCGGCCCCGCGCTGTTCCAGGAAACCGCGCAGACTGGTCACGAGCATTTCGCGACCCATCACGATCACGACCATCCACGGATCGACACCCGACTGCTTGGAAATGGGTAGCAGAAACATGAATGTGCCGCTGGTGATGAACTTATCCACAAAGGGGTCCAGAATCCGGCCCAGTTGTGTGATCAGTTGATACCTGCGTGCGATCCATCCGTCCAACACGTCGGTTGCCACAGCGAACACGAACAGCCCTGTCGCCCAAAGCCAGTGGTCTCCCATCTGGATCAGGGCGAATAGGACAAACGAGAGCAACAACCGCGAGATCGTGATCGCATTTGGCAGGTTCAGCGATCGTTCAGGGGTATCACTCATCGCTTTCGTCACTCACCGCGATCCCCATCAGGTCGTAGTCGCGACGCTCGACGATTTCGACGGGGACAAACATCCCAGCCTGCAGGTCTTCCCCGCTGACAAAGACTTCGCCGTCGATTTCAGGAGCGTCCATATAACCGCGACCCCGCCACAAGCCTTCTTCGACCTGATCGTCGATCAGGACATCGATTTCGCTTCCCACAAGCGTATCACCGTAATCGAAGGCAATTTGCTGCTGCAGGGCCATCATTTCGTCGCGGCGAGCGTTCTTGACCTCTTCAGGAAGATGTCCATCCAACTTTGCGGCCGGAGTATCCGGCTCAAGCGAATAAGGGAACACTCCCATGCGTTCGAACTGCGCTTCTTCGACGAACTGCTTCAGTTCTGCGAACTGAGCATCCGTCTCACCGGGGAAGCCAACGACAAACGTCGTTCGCATCACGAGGTTGTCGATGCGGCTACGCAACTTGCGGACGAGTTCTTCGGTCTGCACGCGATTCACGCGACGTTGCATGCGTCGCAGCATCGTGTCGTTGATGTGCTGCAGAGGCATATCCAAGTACGGCACGATCTTATCGGAGGCGGCAATCGTGTCGATCAATTCGTCTGTGAAGTTGACCGGATAGAGGTACATCAACCGAACCCAGTCGATCCCGTCGACCTTATCCAGCTCACGCAGCAATTGGACCAGACGCACTTCGCCGTACAGATCCAATCCATAATACGTGGTGTCTTGAGCGACGATATTCAGTTCGCGGACGCCGTCGTTCGCAAGTTCCCTGGCTTCGGCGATAACCATTTCGATCGGCTTGGTGATGTGCTTGCCACGCATCTTGGGAATCGAGCAGAACGTACAGGTCCGGTCGCACCCTTCACTGATCTTCAAGTACGCGTAGTGCTCTGGAGTGAGGCGCAGGCGAGCGCGATCATCCATTGCCTTCAGCGGGGCTGGACGAAACAGTTCTCGAATTTGTCTCGATCCGCCAATCAGGCGGTCGGCAACTAGGTTGATTTCGTCGCGGCCAAACACACCGACGATATGGTCAATCTCGGGCATTTCATCCAGAAGTGCTGGGCCCACTCGCTCTGGCAAGCACCCGGCGACGATGACACCCTTGGTTTTGCCAGCCTTCTTCAGGTCCAGCATCTCACGAATGACAGCCTCGATTCCGCTCGTGAGCTCTCG
>DASYEA010000871.1:0-4023 GCA_036499265.1 Schlesneria sp.
TTGAGAAGACCAGACCCTGCATTTTGCGATCGATCGTTGTGAGGAGTTCTCCCGTTTCGATACGCCAGACGCGGGTGGAGAACTGCCGTTCTTTCATTACGCAGCAGGCGAAGCATTCCCCGTCACCGGAGAAGGAGTGCCCAGCGACCTTTCCAGCGAAGTCGACGGTCAGCTTGCAAGCTCCCGTATCTGTTTCAAGAATTCGAATCTGCCCGGGAGTCATCAACTCTTCGCCCAGAGCTTCTGTCAACCTGTGACAATACCAACGTCCATCGGGAGAAGGGTCTATCGTTTCTATAGCTTGTTTCCAACGCACGTTCGTCTTTCTTCGACCCAGAGATCGTGAGCGCCCGGAGACGACATTGAGAGCCATCACCTCCATTTCATCATTTTTCGGGTTGAGGGGGCGAGATAAGAACAGGTTGTTGCCGCGAATCGTAGGCGGGTTCCAAATGTATCCGAAGCCATCGGGCTGCAACATGCGCCGGATTCCGTCAGCGCACTCTACCCACTCCCCCTGACAACTTTCGCCAGGGATACAGTAGCTGCGACTTTTCCCGGAGTTCAGGTTCCAGCAGACAATCGGGTTCGATGCTCTGTCCCAATACCGGGCTGTCTTGGGATCGAAAAATGCTCGCTTCGTAAATGCAACTAATGTCTGGCTGTCGTCGGTGATGCCGCACACCTGATATTGAGCTGACTCGGCCAGTTTGAGGCGAGGTCGAACTGGGAAGATCATCCAGATGGCGACGGATGTCGCCACCCAGCTTCCCATCAGGAAGGCTATTAAGGATGCGCGTCCAAACATGAAACACCCGCTTACAACCGAATAGGCCAGGGGGCTTACGCCGCCCCGCTCAGAAGGTGGACTGGTAGGGTCGGTGAGGCTGGCGTTGGACTTAGGTTGGCTAGATGCCCTTTGACAGGTCATTCAGCAGGGCGACGTAGCCCATAAAGACTCGCAGGATGATGAAGATGATTAGGGCAGCGACCATGGCCCAGACTAGCCAGGCGAGGGCCATGGTGAGGGCGGAGAGGCTGCGTCTGGCCTGCTCTTCGAGTTGGGGGCCGATGCGTTTCAGGGCTTCGGGGACGGTGCCGGTGGTCTCGCCGACTCGGACCAATTCCAGATAGTCGCGAGGGTACAGGCCGGTCAGTTGCAGCGTGGTGGCGAAGTCTTCGCCGGCGACGATCATCGCCGTTGTTTGCGGAATCGAGGCGATGAAAGCGCCGTTGCCGGTGGCTTTCAGACTGGCTTCCAGGCTGGGTTCGATCGACATTCCCGAGTCCTGCGTGAGGGCGAAGGCCCAGGAGAAGCGAGCGATGGCGAATGAGCGGAGGCAGCCGCCGACGACCGGGATCTGCAGCAACAGCGAGTGCACGAAGGTCTGGCCCTGCAATCCCTTTGTCAGCATCTGGTAGCCGATGAACAACAGGAACACTGATCCGAAACATCCGCCCAACCAGATCAATGCCCCCGTGGTACCGACCAAGCCGAGTCCCAGGATGTCGACCGACTCACCCGGTTTGGAACTGCCGAGGATCCCCAGCAGGTAGATCAAGCCTGCAATGATGAAGATGGCTGCCAGCAGTTGGAAGACTGGCCAGGCGATCGCGCCCAAGAATGTCTTCCTGAGTCGGACCAGGTTGTCGTAGTGTTCGGACAGTGAGAGGAGCACTTCCGGTAATGAGCCGGTTTGCTCGCCGACATCGACGAGGTCGGTCATCAGTTCGGGGAAGGCGTTGCCCTGTTCACGCATCGCGTCGGCGACTTGTTTGCCTTTGCGGATGTCGGTGACGATCGCTTTGGAGACTCGCTGTAGCCTCGGGTCCATGGACTGAGCGCCGGCGACCTGAAACGATTTGACGATGTTGACGCCTGAGTGCAGCATCGTGCTGAGCGACCGGTTGAAGATGGCCAGCGTGTTCCATGACAGTTGCGTTCCACCGAACACGCCCACAGTGATCCCCTTGCGACGCGACGGTAGTCGTCGCGGAAAATGACATTGGTAGTTGGATTGCGAATTTTAAATCGTACAGAAAATGCCAAGGGCTGACACCACTTCGCTCAGGAAGACCAAGCGACGGTTGCAGTCGTATTTGGTGGTCCATTGACCTGTGGAGCTGAAATCTTTGGGTGCCACGATTTTGGAGTCCTCGACAAGGTCGTGCTCTTCTTCATTCAGCCTCATCGATCCAGAGATCGCCAGATTCACTTGACGGTGAACTCGGTTTCGCGGAGTTTCTAACAATCTCTTCTCCGATGACTCAAAAGACACGGCCTTGTCGAAGACTCCAAAACCGTGGCACCCCGCTATTCCATGCTTTGCTTGACCACCCGTTAGCGACTGCACCTCAAGCGAGAAATCATAGCTGCGAGTCACGTAACGTAAACACCTGTCAAAGGATCACCGGGCGCTCAAATTCACTTGGACACTCGTTTCGGTCAGCCTGTTGATGGTAGCATTCGTCGCACGTCTTTGAATCATTCTATCACCATGATTGCCAGGAAGCTCACATGCCTCGAATTCATTGGGTTTGCTCATCGATCGCCGCTGTCGTGCTGGGGGTGTCTGGACCGGTTTTTGGCGGCGTCCCCGCATTCGAAGCGAAGGTGATTGATCCCAATATTGGAGCGGTCTGCTACGCCGTGACCAGTGCGGACGTGAATGGAGATGGCAAGCGAGACATCGTGGCCGTCAGCGAAAATCGCGTGCAATGGTACGAAGCCCCCACCTGGACCAAGCACGTCATCATCGAGAATCAGACGGAACTCGATAACGTCTGCA
Source organism: Schlesneria sp. (assembly GCA_036499265.1). Lineage (GTDB taxonomy): Bacteria > Planctomycetota > Planctomycetia > Planctomycetales > Planctomycetaceae > Schlesneria. The sequence goes on from DASYEA010000871.1 coordinate 2,790, forward strand.
TTGCCGCTCATGACATCGACGGCGACGGGAAGGTGGACTTCGCGCTGGGGGCCGGTTGGATCAAGGCGAACACGGGAACGATTCAGTGGATCACTCGCGGAGCCAAGGACGACGACAAGTGGACGGTTCACTTCATCGCGAAGGAAGTCAGTACGCACCGGATGAGTTTCGCCGATGTCCTCGGCAAGGGAACCAAGCAGTTGGTGGTCTCGCCGCTGAATCGCAGTGTTTCGCCCGCGGGGATTCGGCTGATGGCGTTTGAAGTCCCGGCCGCTCCCAAGACGGAGCGATGGGCGATGACGGTGCTGGATGAGAGCTTGAACCGGATGCACAATCATACTCATGTCGATTGGGATGGCGACAACCAACTGGACACGATCACGGCGAGCGAGGAAGGGGTCTACCTGATCCAGCGCAAAGGAACCAGTTTCAGCAAGACGAAGCTGGGAACGGGTGCGGCCGGAGAGACACCCGAACAACGCGGGGCCGGGGAAATTCGTGTTGGCAAGCTGAAGAGTGGGGCTCGATTCCTGGCAACGGTGGAACCAATGCACGGGACAAGCATTGCGGTTTACACGTCGAATGCGAATGGTTCGTTGCCGATGCTGCGGACAGTGATTGAAGAAACGTTGAAACAGGGTCACGCGGTCTGGCCGGCTGATCTGGATGGTGATGGCAGCGACGAGATCGTCGTTGGTCATCGCGAAGCGGGGACCGGTTCGATTAAGGGGCCTGGCCTGTATGTGTATTCCTGCGACGACGAAGCGAATCACAAATGGTCGAAGCATGTGATCGACGATGGCGGTGTCGCGGTGGAGGATGCCTTGGCGGCTGATTTCAATGAGGATGGCAAGCTGGATCTGGTGGCTGGGGGGCGAGCGACTCACAACGTGATGCTGTATGTGAATCTTGGGGTGGAGAAGAAGTGAGGCGAGGAAATAGACGCGGGCTGTTTCAGCAGCGCCGAATGTACTCAATGTAGAAGGCACTCTCCGTGTGCCGTGGATGAACGCGCGGCATGGATGTTCGTGATGATCAAAGAGAAGGAGAAGGCTACGGCACACGGAGTGTGCCTTCTACTATTTGCGATCAGAAGAATACCGGCTTAGTTGCGTTTGCTCTCAATCGTAGCCGCGGAGTCGTTGCTTCCGCCCGGGCGAGCCGGGCGGAGAGCGAAGTCTTCGCGTAGGCGTGCAAGTAGCTGGCAAGTTGTTGGCTCCGTTGGGGCGAGCCC
>DASYEA010000872.1:0-6449 GCA_036499265.1 Schlesneria sp.
GTGTTCGACGACCAGATTCTGCTTGACGGTGATGCGTTCCAGCTTTCCGTCATTGAAGTTTATCAAGATGTCGCTCCCGTCCTTTTTCAGCGTACCTACCTTCTGCTGATTGTGATGAAGAACGGTTCCATCGGGCCGAAACGTATAGACACTCGTGTAACCGTTGTCGTATTTGATCGTCCAAGTTCCCTCAAGTGCATTGGCAGGCTGGGTGGGATTCGCTGCGATTGCCAGATCAAGTTCGGCTTTCACGACGAGAGCCCCACTCAAATCGCCTTTCCTTGTTAGTTTTTCTTTCAGGGCTTCCAGCCGACTTCGATATCGCTTGTTAATCGGCTCCAACTCGGCCATGTACTGCTTTTTGACGGCCGCAATGTCTGGGTTTTGATCAGCCTTGTCTTCCGCCGACAACCACAGCGAGGCCAGGCTGAAACACAATGCCGACATCCAACACAGCCTGTTCCGCGACATTTGTCTTTTCCCTCAGTGATACTGTGCGATTTCGATCCCACGTTTCCGCTGCGTCGATAGCTGTTGCCGTTTTTCCATAGGGGGCGGACCTCATGAAAAAATTGCGTTTGAGGACCGGAGGGGCAGCCAGATCTGGTCATTCTTTGACAAGACGCCAAACCTCAAATGACCTCAAATCCTACTCCCATCGGAGATGGCCAGCATAACAGAGTCGCCTCAACGAAGGCAGCGTCGATTTGAAGGGCCACCGCAACAACGCTTTCGGCAGATTTCACTTCGTCGTCGCCTCGACAACCAGTGCTTTGAGTTGGCGTCGCGAATCGTCGCTTGGCTGCAAGAGACTCCAGCTAAATGGGATACGCCGATTCTAGAGAGATCGGCGGTGAACCTGAATTCGCAGCGGCGTCAAAACTTGACTCAAGTCGCAATTGTACCGTTTACGTGAGATTCACGGGACACGCGAACTCTGTCAATCAGTCGGACCGCGCCCGTCTGCAGAAAGGTCTGGCGGGGGAAAGCCGATCACTCTTGTCGCCACCTAACATTACACCATGATTCACAACACAGACCCGTTTCGAGGCCCCATGCTGATGGATGGTTCGAGTTGCGTCTGGACTGTAGACCAGTTGCGTCACCATGTTCACGACACATTGTGTCGGCAAGAGAACCTGGTGGCTCAGCAGTTCGAGTTGCAGACAATTGCGCTGACACGGCTTGGCGTGCGCTGCGGATTACAGTTCCTGCTAAGAGGACCCCGCAGCGTACGCCTGGGAGCCGTGTGGACAGCCGATCAAAATCAGATCTACTTCTACAACGCCCGCGGCGAGCGTTTCCTGAAGCAACCGCTGGAACATGCGGTTGCTTTTGATACCGAAACGGTGTCGGATCCCGTAACCAGCGCCGTGGCGTAGGCAACATCGACGATCTACATCAGTCCTCTGGTGAGTCACTACCAACTGAGTCGGCTCGGATCGCGAAGGTTTCGTTCCGCGACCTCGTGGCTGATGAAACCTTGCTCGAATAACTGTCGAACGGATTCATCGAATCCCAGCATCCCTTCGTCGCGGCGGGTCAGCAAGTAGTTGTCGATACTGTCTAGCTTTCCTTGTCGAATCGCACTTGAAATCGGCGGGGTGTTCCACAGAATTTCCAAGGCCAGATGACGTTTGTTACTGGGCGTGATATCGGGAAGCAGACGTTGGCTGATTACCGCGCGCAGGCTCATGGCCAACTGCATGCGGATATCTGCCTGGACATCCTGAGGAAACAAGTCCGAATAGCGGCTGATGGCACCTTTGGAATCGCGCGTGTGCAACGTTGTGAAGACGAGATGCCCGGTTTCGGCCGCACTCAACGCCATCTGGGCGGTTTCGCGATCTCGGATTTCACCGACGAGAATAATGTCGGGATCCTGACGCAAGCCCGAGCGCAGTCCCTCTGAAAAGCTCAGAACGTCGATCCCGACTTCGCGCTGTGTCACCATCGAATTCGCTGCTCGGGGAAATCGATATTCGACTGGCTCTTCGACGGTGATAATCCGTTGTCCGCCGCGTTGATTTATCAAGTTGACTATCATCGCCAGCGTCGTCGTTTTGCCCGACCCCGTGATTCCGGTGAGAATCACCAAGCCATCGCGTAGTGTGGCCAACTGGACCGCCAACCCCTTGGGAAACTCCGACCATTCGAAATCCGGAATAGAGCCTGGGACAAGTCGCAGGCAGGCGGCGATCTGCTCGTCTGCGTAAAACACATTCGCGCGAAATCGCTTCAATGAACCATCAATCACGGTTTCGAAGGAGAAATCGACGTTCTTCTGTTCGCGAAGTTTTGACAACAGATTCTCAGTCGAGACGGTTGCCATCAGGGCTGCGACGGCATCGTCGGGGATGGTGGTTCCGGTCGATTCTTTGAGTTCGCCGTGAACGCGAAAAACCGGTGGTCCGCCGGGTGCCAGATGAATGTCTGAGGCTTCCATCTGGACCGCTTGCTGGCAGCATCGGTGCAAGTCGTCGGGTAACTGGATTGTTGCTTCGCTGGGTGAATTCATGAACTTCCTCTCCGTTCAGTTGGTGCGGACACCCGGCAATGTTAGGATTCGGTCAATCCTACCCGCTTCGGATGGAGCCACGATAATCAGGAATGGAGCCCATGAGCACGGAACTTCTCGATTCTTCCAATCTTAAGCAACAGATTCGCGAACAAGCCCACGCCAATCGCAACGCTCAGGAAAATAAGGACGAACTGAGCCGCGAGATCGTCGCCCGGTGCATGGCCCTGCCGGAGTACCAGCAGGCAAAGACAGTTTTGTTCTATCTCGATGTTCGCAGCGAAGTTCGGACACGAAACGACCTCGACAACGCACTGGCCAGCGGCAAGAAAATTGTCGTTCCGTACTGTGTAGATGGCGAGTTGGAACTGTTCCATCTGACCAACCCTGAAGAACTGGCGATCGGCATGTACCGCATTCTCGAGCCGAAAGCCGAACTGCGGATGGTGGATGCTCACAAGGTTGACGTGAAAGAAATCGACCTGATCATCGTTCCCGGCGTCGCCTTTGATCGCGAAGGGGGACGAACGGGTCACGGCAAAGGCTATTACGACAAAATGCTGGAACATGCCCGGCCCGACGCGCCCTTGGTCGCGCTCGCCTTCGAGTGCCAGTTGTTCGACAAGATCCCGATGCAGGAACACGATGTCTTTATGGACAAAGTAATTACCGAGAAGGCGGCTTACAACGGTCGCGGACGGAAGTAGGATCTGTTGCTTCGAATGCTGAAGTCCGTATCGAAATCTGCGTTCCAGGGCAGGACCGATGTCGAACTTCATGGTCGAAGAGGACGGCAAGGCACGACCTTCGCAAACAGGATTCATGCGTCACGATGACAGCGCTAGTCGACGATACTTACGCCGAAGCTTTTCGCAGCATTTATGCCGAGGTGCTGATCACGGCCCGTGATCGAACTTGGCTGGAGCATGCCTGCAATGCCGCCACCGGCCACGCCTCGAGCAGCATCTTCTGCGACTGTGAAGCGGCGGTTGATCGGTTCGTCGGGCCCGGCGGCGATGAATCGTTTGCGACGCCAGACGGACGCCCCGGTGCCATCGTGCAGTTCCATGTCCCTCGGTTTAAGAAAGATCGAGAAAAGCTGCTCGAAAAAGTTCTGCTACATCGTCTGAGCCAGAATGTGCTGACCAGCCCCACGGCAGCCTGCTTCAATCTCCTTGATACCGATCCCTATTTCAAACTGGGTCGCAAGCTGGCATTCTTCGGAGATGGCCATCAGGAACGTGGCGAAAGATATGGCCGAAAGGTCTGGATCCTTCCGATCATGGGGGGCGAGTTCATCATCGACCGCCGCTTCGGATACAAAGATGGGATCATGGGTGGCAACCTGTGGTTCTTCGCAGATTCGGTCGATTCGTCATTGGACGCCGCCGAGCGCGGCGTTCGCGCCTTGGCGAGCATTCCTGGTACGATTGCCCCTTTTCCAGGTGGGATTGCCTCCAGCGGATCGAAGGCGGGTAGCGCGTATAAATTCCTGTTCGCCAGCACGAACCATCCGTTCTGCCCCACGCTGCGAGCGAAACTTGGCGACCAGTCCCAAGTTCCGGACGGCGTCCAATCGATCATGGAAATCATCATCAACGGGCGCGACTTGAAGACCGTGTTCGACGCGACTCAAGCCGTCATCAAGGCTTCAATCGACACCCCGGGCCTATCGCGAATTTCAGCAGGCAACTACGGTGGTCGCCTGGGGAAAAGTTTCATCTACCTGCATGCTGAGCGGCAACCGGCGTTCTCTTAACGAGATCCTGGATTTGTGCCATCGCCTGCTTTTGCCTTCTCTTGACGACGCGAGATTGATTACAGATGCCAGCCTTTGCCACAGAACTTCAGACGGCTTTGGAAGCTGTCGCACAAGCGTCTCAGTTGTGTCGAACGGTGCAATCAACGATCACCTCCGAAGTCCTCGATAAACGTGATCAAAGCCCCGTGACCATTGCCGATTTCGGCAGCCAGGCGGTTGTCTGCCGCAGTATCGATGCTGCTTTTCCGAATGACCCGATTATCGCGGAAGAAGACTCGGCCGCATTACGGTGGCCGGAAAATGCCGAATTCTTGAAGGCGGTTTGCGACCACGTTCACCGCCTTGGTATCACCGCGGAAGACAAAGAAATTTGCCAGTGGATCGATCGCGGCGGAGCCATGCAGTATGCATCGCGGTTCTGGACGCTAGACCCCATTGACGGGACGAAGGGCTTTCTGCGCAAGGGGCAGTATGCGGTCTCGCTGGCTTTGATCATCGACGGGACGATCGAACTCGGTGTGCTCGGCTGCCCTAACCTTCCCGTTTCGGCGGAAGATGGATCCCCGATCGGAACGTTGTTCTACGCCGTCCGAGGGCAAGGCTCTTTCGTCCGTCCATTGGATTCGGATGTACCACCGCAGCCGATTCGCGTCACGAAGACAACCGACCCCGCCTTGGCTCGATTTTGCGAATCGGTCGAATCTGGCCACAGTGCTCACAGTGAATCCGCGATGGTCGCTCAGAGATTGGGGCTCACCGCCACTCCGGTTCGCATGGATAGCCAGGCCAAGTACGCGACGGTCGCGCGAGGTTTTGCGGATGCCTATTTGCGTCTGCCAACGAAGACAGGCTACTTCGAAAAGATCTGGGACCACGCCGGTGGGGTCGCCGTGGTTGAGGAAGCGGGAGGCCGAGTCACTGATGTTGCCGGCAAGTCTCTCGATTTCTCGCGCGGCAGGGAACTAAACCAAAACCGCGGTGTGATCGTCACGAATGGATTGTTGCACGATCAGGTCGTGGCCGCTGTTCAGGCCGTGATGGCCGCGGAGACAACCGCTGGTTGAAGTTTGCAACGATCCAGATGCCAGTACAGTTGATTCGGCGCGGGTATCTCATATTGTGTGGAGCATAACCTTGCGGAACTTCTTCCTCCTTTGCCCGGCATTCGCCCTGATTGCGATGATCTTCACGCCGATCACTCGTGCGGAAGAAGCTTTTCCCGCGCATCGTGTGATCGGCAACACCTACTACGTCGGTTCCAAAGGGCTGGCCTGCTATCTGATCGAAACGCCAGAAGGCCACATTGTCATCAACACCGGATTTGAAGAAACCGTCCCGCTGATCCGAGCATCGATCGAGTCGCTGGGTTTCAAGCTGAGTGACGTGAAGATCCTGCTTGCCAGCCATGCCCATTCGGACCATGTCGCGGGACATGCCGCGTTTCAAGAATTGACGGGTGCCAAAGTCTTCGCCATGCGCGGAGACGACACAGTCATGTCATCGGGTGGCGCCGGTCAGTACTTGTATGCCGACAGCCGTTGGCCCGCCTGCAAGATTGATCGCGTTTTGAAAGATGGCGATGAAGTCACCCTGGGCGGCGTGACGCTTGTTGCTCATTCCACTCCGGGCCACACCCGTGGCTGCACGACTTGGACATGGCAAGTATCTGATGCTGCCAAGAAATATGATGTCGTCGTGATTGGCAGCCCCAACGTGAATCCCGGTTATCGACTCGTTGATAACAAGAGCTATCCCGAGATTGCACAGGACTTCGCGAAGACGTTCCAGGTGCTGAAGAAGCTTCCTTGCGACATATTCCTGGGAGCGCACGGCGAATACTACGGCATGCTGGCCAAGTACGAGCGTCAGAAAACGGCGACCGCGAATCCGTTTATCGACCCCGAAGGTTATCGCGACTACGTCTCGCAAAAAGAACTGATTTTCGAGAAGCGATCGAAGGAACAGCAGCCCAAGTAGGCAATCGCGCGGATGATCCTAACAGCGTCTCAATGTCTTTCTACCGCGGATCTTGTATTCATGCCGCCTATCGACTTCGGCACTCCGTGGCATTCGCCGGACTTGCCCCGGAAGAGACGATTAGCGATAAGAGGCATCCGCAGCATTGATAATGGACACCACGGATTGGACGACGTTTATCATTGGAGATGG
>DASYEA010000873.1:0-3814 GCA_036499265.1 Schlesneria sp.
CGGCAGTGAAGAGATCAGACGATTCCGGAGCCTCATCCGGGGCGATGTGGTTGTATCCCATCGCGATCATGACGAAACAAATCAATGGGTTTAGGTAGAGTGCGATTCTGTGTGCCAGGCGATGTCGGACAAGTTGAGTTCCTTGTGAACTTTGTCCGATTCCGATGTTTGTCCCGAGTGGCGCGGATTCCGGCCATCTCCAGGTAGCATCGTGCGCCGCAAGCAGATCCGCCGAACAAGTCTCTTGGGTCCGTCGACGCGCAGCGTCGTTCGCTTAGTTCCGGAGTAGATGCTTCATTGCGCTCCGGTGCGGACCCCCAGTCAGGGCCACCTCAGTCTCCTTGTCGCCCAAGCATAAAACAGTATCTGCAGACTTTGTCGCCGGTGCCGTTGGCTTTGGAGAATGACACAAGGAAAGCCCCGCTTGTTGGTGCAGATTTCTGTTTACGTGTGCCTCGAGGGGATGCCATGTCTTCTCGATCCGCCTGTCACATCGACCAGTCGTTGTCTGTTTGCATCGCATTTGTCCAGATCAGGGACTTCACGGAAATTGCCGTGAAATTATGTTCCCTGCGATCGATTGGTCAGCCTTTGCGGCCGGCTATTTGGATGACAGATTCGTTGCGATCGTCCGGCAATTCTCGCACTCGCCCGCAGACAAGGGTGAGCGATGAAGAAGGAAATGTTGATCAACGTCCTCCAGCCCGAGGAAAGTCGGATTGCCATCGTGGAAGATGGCGTGCTGGAAGAACTGTATGTTGAACGTAACAGCCTCGAGAACTATGTAGGGAACATCTACAAGGGTCGAGTCGTCAACATTGAGCCGAGCATCCAGGCGGCGTTTGTCGATTTCGGCGTGGGGCGTAATGGCTTCCTGCACGTCAGCGATGTGGAGTTCCAGTACTACAAGCACCTGACCAATGGTGAAGAAGATCTGGACGAGGACGATGAAGAGGATAGCAGCGAAGGAGACGACGCTGGCGATCCACGTCGTCGCGAGAAAGCGCGCGGTCGCTTCAATGAGCGAAGTGCCCGCGGCAAGCCACCAATCCAAGAGATCTTTACTCGCGGCAGTGAAGTGCTGGTGCAGGTGATTAAGGGGGGGATCGGCTCGAAGGGGCCGACTCTGTCGACTTACATCAGCATCCCCGGTCGCTACCTGGTGCTGATGCCTGGCCTGCAACGTGTTGGTGTCAGCCGGAAGATTGCAGACGAAGACGCACGTCGACGATTAAAGCGAATCCTACGCGATTTGAATCCTCCCGAAGGCTTGGGTTTCATTATCCGGACTGCGGGTGTCGATCGATCGCAGGCGGATTTGCAACGCGATCTTAACTATCTGTTGCGCTTGTGGACGGTGATCGTTGGGCGGATCAAAAAATTTCCGGCCCCGGTCGACATCTACGAAGAGAGCGACATGATCATCCGGACGATTCGGGACATTTACAGTGCCGAAATCGATGCCATCTGGATCGACGAACAACGTGCGTTCGAGCGAGCTCGCGAGTTCATGAGTATCGTGCTGCCGCGGCACGTCGATACAGTGAAGCTGTATGATGGTCGCGAGCCGATCTTCCATCAGCACGACATCGAACAGGAGATCACGCGCATCCAAAGTCGCCACGTTCCGCTGAAGGGTGGGGGATCGATTGTGATTGACCAGACCGAAGCGCTGGTGGCGATCGACGTGAACAGCGGTAACTTCCGCGTGGATGACGACGCGGAAGAAAACGCCTATCAAGTCAACCTAAAGGCTGCCGCCGAAATCAGCCGTCAGATTCGCTTGCGAGATCTTGGCGGTGTGATCGTCAACGACTTTATCGATATGCGGGACGAGCGGCATCGACGCGGCGTCGAACGTGCTTTGCATGATGCTGTGCGCCGCGATCGTGCTCGAACGAAGATCCTTCGGATCAGTCCGTTCGGATTGATCGAGATGACTCGGCAACGAATTCGTCCGTCGTTGCGACGCAGCGTTTACGAAGATTGTCCATGTTGTGCCGGGACGGGGCAGGTCAAGACGGCAGAAAGTATGGCGATCGACGTCATGCGGTTGCTGATGACGAACGCGAATCGTGAAGATGTTTCGCGAGTGACCGTGGACGTTCATGAACGCGTCGCCGCATTCCTGAATAATCGTAAACGGCGTGATATTACGCACTTGGAAGAAATCTACGATGTGGCGATTAACGTCAATGCGATGACGGGCGTCGGGCCAGAGCATCTGCAGTTCCATTGCACCAGCGATCTGGGGAACGAGGTCAAGATTCTGCCGCCTTCAGGCTCGAAATCGAAGGCGTGATCGATTATCCTTGCCAAACTCCACTCCGCCGGACTTACTGGCGGTGTGGAACGAGCTAGTGCACCTTAACATGGTGCGAATTTAGTCAATTTGTTTTTAGACCGTTTCGAGGTAGTGCTGGCATGTTCGCGGTAATTGAAGATGGTAGCCGTCAGTACAAAGTTCGTCAGGGCGACGTTTTGGCTGTCGATTTTCGCAGTGAAGCCAAGGACGGTGAAGTTCTGACGTTCAGCAATGTGCTGATCGCAAACGCTGGTGGTGCCAGTGTTGTCGGGCGGCCGTTGATCGACGGTGCCGCTGTGACTGCCGAAGTGGTTGTCGCGGAATACAAGGGCATCAAGCTCGAAATCCAGACGTTCCATCGCCGTAATGCATCGCGACGTCATACGGGTCATCGACAGAAATATACTCGCGTGAAGGTCACCGGTATCTCAGTGCCTGGTTTGCAAGTGGTCGAAAAGGCTGTCGAAAAGGCTGTCGAACAGCACGCCTGATCACTCGTGATTGCGAATTAAAATTAGAGAACGGTGAAGCGAATTGGCTTCGCCGTTTTTTCTTTTTGGAGTGCGTCCAACTGCACTGGGGCGTCCCGCGCGTGGAAGGCCACTGAGTTCTGGCCATTTTGCAATATGGCATGGATGTGTGGCACGCGTTAGCGATCGTTCGCACTGAAGCTGTGGACCAGATCCCGATTGGCGACGCGGTTGAAAACAGATTTGAACTCGATGTAGTTCTTGTCACCCAGCAATGGCTGCAACTTGTCGAAGAGATAAGACGGGTCATTGACAAGCAGAGGGTACCGTAACAGCGTGACCGGAATTCTCGAATTGGAAAGCGACAAAGTTAGGTTGTAGACCTGCTCCAGCAGCACAGTTTCCTGTCTCCGTCCGTCATCTGTGTGCCAAATTCCGCCAGCGACGGTCTTCGGAAAGAAGTGGAACTTGATCCGCTTCAACAGCGAGAATGACGAGACCGTTTCTTGGGTGACAAAGCGTCGGCTTTCGGCTGCCGCCTGAAGGTCGCGCATCGGAATGAAGACGTGTTCGATGGTGATGTCTTCGCGATCCAGCACTTCGGTCGCGTGATCGCAGAACCACGGGCTTTTCACAATGTATGGTGAGCCCTCGTGACGGATGTCGTGTTCCAGTCCGGCTCTCGCCTTTTGCGACTTGTGTCTCGCAATTTCTTCGGGCTGATACCCAGTATCCAATCCCAAGTGGGTCAGCAACTCGACTAAAAATGAAGTCCCCGTCCGGCCCGTTCCTGAAATGACGATATGCTTACGTGGCATGAGCTCTCTCCAGATCCGCGCGCACTTACCTGTGTTCGATGATGATGGCGCGCCGAGCTACGAGGCGCATACAATCAGTTACGATTTGTTAATCGGTAACGATTGTGATGCGATTTAGGGATTGTCCGACGATTGCGAATAAATTTACCAAGCTGAATTGGGTACCCGAAACTCTGTCTAAGTCCGGCGATAACTGCCGGAAGACGCTTTTAGAACTCGCT
>DASYEA010000874.1:0-3017 GCA_036499265.1 Schlesneria sp.
ATTCAACAGGATGTCGACGTCTCGAGTATTCCTGACTGCGGCTTCATCAACAGTTGCGACCCACGCCGCTACTGCATTTCCCCCGATGATTGCATACGGAACTCGCGCGGCATCCAAAGCTCGCGCTGTCCTCAGCAATCGTTCACGTACTTTTTCCACGGCTTGCACCATGCGATCAAGAACAACGGTGGATTCGTTCGCGGCAGTCATGTGGTTTACTTCGTAATCGTCTCGTCCAGATTGATCAGCATGTTGGCGACCATGGTCCAGGCGGCGTGTTCGCCAGGGTCGAGGTCCATGATCTTGGCGGAGTCGCCGTAGGCTAACAGTTTGTCGGCGGCGGCTTTGTCGGTCGTGAAGGTTTGTAGTTGCTTCTGCAATGTCCGCTGCAAGACGTCGAGTTCCTTGGCTGTCGGCGTGCGAGCGGTTGTCAGGCGGAAGCCGTAGTTCAGGCGTTCTTGAGGTGTCGAACCACCTTCTTTCATCATTCTCGCGGCCAGCTTGCGGGCGGCTTCGACGTACTGTTTGTCGTTCATCAATGCCAATGCCTGCAAAGGCGTGTTGGTGCGAGGTCGGCGAACCGTGCAGTTTTCGCGAGACGGAGCATCGAACGTCGCCATGGATGGCGGCGGCGATGTTCGCTTCCAGAATGTGTAAAGGCTGCGTCGATAGAGGCTTTCGCCGCTGTCCTGTTTGAATTCGCGAGTATTACTGCCGACGAAGGCGACCGCTTCCCAGACCCCTTCTGGTTGATAAGGCTTCACGCTACGGCCCCCTTCCCGTTCGACCAGCAAACCGCTGATCGACAGGACCGAGTCACGGATCACTTCGGCATCCAGGCGGAAGCGAGGGCCGCGGGCGAGCAACTGGTTTTCGGGGTCTTTGGTCATCAGTTCAGGAGTGACATTTGAGGACTGCCGATAGGCACCGGACATGACCATCAACTTGTGCATCCGCTTGACGTCCCAACCGGTGCGAATGAATTCGGTGGATAGCCAGTCGAGCAGTTCGGGATGTGTCGGCCAGACACCCTGAGCTCCAAAGTCTTCGGCTGTCTTGACGATGCCGATGCCGAAGAACTGTTGCCAGTAACGATTGACGATGACTCGGGCGGTCAGTGGATGATTCGGAGCGGTCAACCATTGTCCCAGACCGAGTCGGTTGTTGGGAACGCCTTCGGGCAGCGGCGGCAAAATCGAAGGAACGCCGCGGTCGACCTTTTCGCCCTTCTTATCGTAGGCTCCGCGAATCAGCACGAAGGCTTCTCGTTCTTGAGGCATATCACCGCTGATCATCGTGGCGGGAATGGCGGCATCAACATCCTTCTTCTGCTTGTCGACGTCTGCGAGTCTTGCTCGCAAAGCCGTAAACGTGGCTTTCGTCCCAGTGTTGATATTTTCGACGAAGTAGTCTTTCAGTTGCTTTTGCTGATCGGGTGAGCGCTTGCTGCGTTCGAGTTTGATCGCTTCTTGAATTGGACCTGGGAGCTCTTTCCGTGGCGTGGGGAGTTCGGATTGTTCCCAGGCGATCTGCGAAGTGAATTCCGTTGGTGCTGGATTGGCATACGAGATCACGCCCGCTCGATCCCAGTAGCAAGTCCCGCCAAATTGAGTGAACGCCCAGCCATTGAGCGTCGATCCTGCTTTCAGGCCGACGTCTTGAGCATTCACTTCCAGCCGCACCCATTCGCCGGCTTTTGGCAGTGGACCACCGGGTCGCTTGGCAACCGTGTTGAGGGCACCGAACGGAATGGCGTTGTCGTCACCCCAGTTCATGCGATGCTCCCAATTTCCATCGTTAAACTGCAGCATGATCGACTTGGGGAGATTGGCCGGATCGAGGTAGACGTAGGCGAACAGGACGTCTCCTTCGCCGATCTTCAAGCCGGGGTTAGCCCCCGTGAAGAAGTGCTGCGAGAGGCCGGTGGCGGTCCGCGTCGACGACTTTTCCCCCGAATAGACCGGGCCTTCGCCCTTGGTGATGAACTTCCAGGGGGTGTCGCCTTGAAGTTGAGCGGCGGGCGGAGTCTCGTCGTCGATCCAAACCAGTTCCCGTCGCAGGACCGTTAGCGCATCGGTTGGAGGTTCCATTCCTTCCAGTGGATCGGCGTACTGGACCTTAGCGAGTTCGTCGGCAAGCTGTTGCTTGATGGCAGCGATCTGGCCATCGAGGTCCTTCAACTTGGAGGTGTCTGATTCGCGCGGCAGCTTCAAGATGGGAGGCGGCAACAGGATGTTGCCGTCCATGGCAGCATCGGCCATCGAGTAGAAGTACGAATAAAGCGAATAGAATTCCTTCTGCGAGATCGGATCGAACTTATGGCTGTGGCAGACACAGCAGTTCATGGTCAGCCCCAGCCAGACCGTTGACAGCGCTTCCGTACGATCGACGGCGTATCGCACCAGGACTTCGTCGTTGATCGATCCCCCCTCACTCGTGGTGACATTGCAACGATTGAAGCCCGAAGCCACTTTCTGATCAATCGTTGCATTCGGGATCAAGTCGCCCGCCAGTTGCTCAATCGTGAACTGATTGAAGGGCTTGTTGGCGTTGATCGAATTGATGACCCACTCGCGATAGGGCCACAACGATCGTTCGTTATCCAAGTGCAGTCCATGAGTGTCGCCGTAGCGGGCGGCGTCCAGCCAGATGCGACCTTGATGTTCGCCATAGCGGGGTGACATCAGCAGGCGATCGACAACGCGTTCGTAGGCTTCCGGCGAAGCATCGGCGACAAAGGCATCGACTTCGGCAGGAGTCGGCGGCAGACCGATCAGGTCGAGGGTGACTCGTCGCAGCAGCGCGATCTTGTCGGCTTCGCGGGACGGGGTCAGCCCTTCGGCTTCCAGACGCGACAGGATGAAGTTGTCGATTTCATTGCGAACGTGAGTGCTGTGTTTGGTCGCGGGAACGTCACGTCGCACGGGGGCGATGAAGGCCCAATGACCCTGATATTCTGCTCCATCAGCAACCCATTGCTGCAGAGTTTTGATCTCGGCCAGGGTCAAACTTTTGCC
>DASYEA010000875.1:0-4556 GCA_036499265.1 Schlesneria sp.
GTGATCCAATCAGAATGAAGATGACTGTGAGCGCCATCGGGCGGAACATCTTCCCTTCGACTCCCTCCAGAGTCAAAATCGGCAAATAGACGATCATGATGATGAGTTGACCCATCACCGTCGGAATTTTCACATCCGACGCGGCTTGGCGAATGATCTGCAGTCGTTCCGCACCCGCACAGGAGCCTCGATGAGCCAGACGCCAGATGATGTTTTCGATCACCACCACGGAACTGTCGACCACAATTCCGAAGTCGATCGCCCCCAGGCTTAATAATGACGCGGCAATCCCGGCGTACCACATACCGATGAAGCCCACCATCATTGACAGCGGAATCGCTGCCGCGCAAATCAAGCCAGCTCGCAGATTCCCCAGCATCAGGAACAACAGGATGATGACAAGATACGCCCCTTCGCACAAGTTGTTCTTGACCGTCTCGATAACGCGATTCACCAGTGAGGTGCGGTCATAGAGAATGTCCATATGCACGCCGTCGGGCAGCGTCTGCCCCACTTCATAGAACTTATCTCGCAGCCTGTTTGTGACGGCGTAACTATTCTCGCCCATCAACATGAAGCCCAGCCCGAGAACGACTTCACCCTTTCCGTTCGCTGTCACAATTCCACGCCGCATTTCGTGCGAAACGACCACATCGGCGACATCGCGAACACGGATTGGTACGCCATCCACCGCCGTGATGACGATTCCTTCGATCTGGGGGACATCGATCGTTCGGCCCACGCCGTGAACAAGGACTGTATCACCCGATTGACGGATGCTGCCGCCACCCACGTTCAGGTTGTTGGATGCCACTGCCTCCAGTACTTGATCGAATTTCAGGCCGTGCTTGACCAGGCGCACGGGGTCCAGCCGAACTTGATACTGTTTCTTCAACCCACCCCAGGAGTTGATTTCTGCCGAGCCGGGAACCGTCCGCATAGTCGGTTTGACTTCCCAGTCGTGAATGGTCTTCGCTTTGGTCAGGTCACCATCGTCTGAAATCAACGAGTAGTGAAAGACCTCTCCTAACCCGGTCGACACGGGTCCCATTTCGGGACGATTGATGCCAGGCGGAACTTCGACCCCGGTCAGGCGTTCATTGATCAACTGACGGGCGAAGTAAATGTTCGTCCCGTCACGGAATGTTACGATGACCTGCGACAAGCCGAATTGAGAAACCGAACGCAATTGCTCTAACCCAGGCAAACCGCCGAGCGCCATTTCGACGGGAAACGTCACCTGACGTTCGACTTCTTCCGGGACCAATGCCTGCGCCACCGTGTTGATCTGGACTTGAACCGGAGTTGTGTCCGGAAAGGCGTCCAGATTCAAAGCGTTTAAGCTAAGGTACCCGAGGAATGAAACTACGGCGGCTCCCAGCAGGATCATCATCCGGTGGGATAGAGACCAGGCAATCGTCGAATCCAGCATAGTCGTAACGAGTCTTTACTGTTGGCGGGACATCAACTCAGCGGCGGGCAGTCAAAGGCGGGTGTCGAACGATGATCATGGCACGGAAGCGACGTGATTGAGCGTCCATTCGGATTTCAGGACGTGTCCACCGCGCACCACGATCTCAGAACCGGGATGAAGATCGCCGGAGAGCAGTTCCACGACACCACCATCGCGGACCCCAAGCGACACATTGACGCGTTCGAAGGTCAAGTTGTCGGTCTTGGCAAACACCAGGGCTTGCCGATCGTCGTGCAGAATCGCCGAGACTGGAACAACGAGTGCTGTTTCGTTGCTGCGTAAGATGATCGTCCCGGTGCCGAATGTATTGGCTCGTAGTAGTCGGACTTCGCGTCCAGATTGCGGGTCCGTCGAGACGACAGGGTTATCAACTTCGGCACGGATCTGCAGCGTTCGAGTCTGCTCATTCATCTCCGTACTGATCCAGGTGATCGTGGCATGCAGATCCTTTTCGATTCCGTCGGGATTGAATGTGACTTGTTGTCCCAACGCCAGTTGAGAAGCTCCCTCCTTCGGAACGTCCAACTTTAGCCACATGCGACGAATATCAGCGATCTCCAGGATCGGCTTACCGACCTCGGCGGTTTCGCCCAGAGCGACCTCCTGTCGCAACACGATTCCATCGAAAGTGGCTTTGATTGGCAGCAGGTTGGAAGTCATCTTCTGCAATCCTTCCACGACCGACTCGGGAAGACCCAAGAATCGAATTCGCTCGGCGCGCGCTGCATCGTCCAAAGCTTGGTAT
The DNA here is from genome assembly GCA_036499265.1 of Schlesneria sp. Taxonomy (GTDB): domain Bacteria; phylum Planctomycetota; class Planctomycetia; order Planctomycetales; family Planctomycetaceae; genus Schlesneria. The sequence goes on from DASYEA010000875.1 coordinate 2,220, forward strand.
TCTTCAGACTTGATGTTGAAGCCCAGGTTCAGCAGAGTCTGTTCGGCGTTCAACAAGCGAATCCTCGCTTCTCGCATCGCGACTTTTGCTTCGCGGACTTGTCGTTGCGGAATGGCACCGTTCGCAATTCCCTCCAAATTGGTCAAGATTTCGGTCTTCGATTCCAGTGCCACCAGAGCACTCAGGAATTCCGATTTCGACTGTCCTACTTCAGCGGCATCGACGACGACCAAGACATCTCCCTTCTTGATCGATTCGCCAACATGTTTGCAAACGCGCCAGACCGTTCCTGTGGTGCGCGCCGAGAGGCTGGCGGAGATTCGTTCGTCGTACGTGATCACGCCAGTTGTCTGGACCCGCTCAACGATGGCCCTCTGCTGTAGTGGTGCCGTGGTAATTCCAGAGACTTTCAGCGAATGCGCGGACGGAAATGTGATCTTCCAGTCCTCAGGAGTCGCCGGCTCCGCACCGACTTTCGGAACCGTAACATCGCTCATTTCCGCGGCGTGGGCACTGGCAGTATCAGATCCCCCGCCCCCGTGACCAGCGCTCGTGAAAGTCCAGTGCGTGTGATGCCCGAACCAACCCACGGCGAGAAGCGCTGCAAGAATGCCCAAATATCTCGCACTTTTGAGCGCCGCTATGGTCGACGTTTCTGGCAGTGGTTTCACATGCAAGGATGAATTCGCAGCCGTCATACAAAAAAACTCCTAACTTGCTTTTCATAAATCAGTTGCAATATCACCAGCTATCAAATCTGAAGACTGTTTTTCCGAACTGCTTTGTCAAATGTGTCAAACAGCGACTTCCAAAAACTCGACGCAAAAGGAACTTGCCACGTCAGGCCAACTATTTGGCGATGCCTGAACCGTCCTTTTTCAGCATCGCTCGCAACCTCAACGATTACATTCCCGCAAGTATGGGGAGCAAAGCGTATGCCAGCTATGAACTAGCCATTTCGCAACCGCTATAGTCGCGTGATCCTGGGATGAGCCATTGCTTGCGGATTTCCATTAGCAACCCATTGATTGCGGAATCGAAGGCAGGCTCGGAAGGCCGGAGATATGGAGGCGCTGACCCCGTCTCGGGGCTCAGCCACAGGGAGCGATTTGCGGCGTTGAAGCCAGACTTTGTCAGCCATCCGCCGATCGAACACACAGGTAGGTTGCACATAACGAAGTATACGCGCATGACATTACAATGTCGACAGCTTTGAGGTTGTCCACGCATCTGTCGGCTGTAACACATTGGCTGGCAATGTTTAAGACATTAAACGAAGAACGGCTTGGTGGGATAAAATCTCACCAAGCCGCTCAGGCGAATCGATTCAATTCGTCAACGGGCCTACTTGGCTGCATCTCCGGCCGCCACGAGTTCTTCGTTCGGTTGTTCGACCGATGAAGGTTCGAAATCCAACTGCTTCTGGTCGCCTACTTCCTTCACGCGAACCGTGATAGTGTTGTTACCCTGGAAAATCCCTTGCAGCAAGTTTTCGGAAAGAGGGTCTTCGATATAGGTCTGGACCGCGCGGCGTAGCGGACGAGCTCCATATTCGACGGCATTCCCCTTCTCGATGATGAACTTCTTGGCTTCGTCGGTCAAAACCAGCGACAGACCCTTTTCGCTGAGACGTTCGCGAACCTTCGAGAGTTCGATCTCGACGATTTGCTTCAGGTTCTCTTCGGTCAACGAACGGAAGACAACGACTTCGTCGAGACGGCCCAAGAATTCAGGCTTGAATTCGCGTTCGATCTCGTGCGTCAGTCGCTCCTTCATGCGTTCGTAGCTGGTATCGTTATCCTTCGGTGCGAAACCGAATTCACTGGTAATGGCGCCTGCACCAGCATTGGTCGTCATAATGACGACCACGTTCTTGAAGTCGACCTTGCGACCGAAGCTATCGGTCAGATGGCCTTCTTCCATGATCTGCAGCAGCATGTTGAAGACGTCGGGGTGAGCCTTCTCGATTTCGTCCAGCAGCACAACCGCGTAAGGTCGGCGTCGGATCTTTTCGGTGAGCTGGCCCCCTTCTTCAAAGCCAACGTATCCAGGAGGAGCACCGATCAGGCGGCTGACATTGTGCTTCTCCATGTACTCGCTCATGTCGATCTGGATCAATGCATCCTGATCGCCAAACATGAACTCGGCCAGCGTCTTCGCTGTCAGCGTCTTACCAACCCCGGTCGGACCGGCAAACAGGAAGACCCCGGTCGGACGCAATGGATCTTTCAATCCGCTGCGGCTACGACGAACAGCTTTGGCAACCTGCTTGATCGCTTCGGTCTGGCTGACTACGCGGCGATGCAGTTCTTCTTCCATCCGCAGCAATCGGACAGC
>DASYEA010000876.1:0-2780 GCA_036499265.1 Schlesneria sp.
AAGGCCAGTAAACCACCTGGGCAAGCTTGGTGGGGAGTGCTTTAGCAGCCTCTAAGAATGGATTGCTCCGTCTATCCGGAGCACTCCAGGATGCGGCCTCGGGAACAGTGATTTCCGACGCACCGAACTGGCGACATCCTGTTCACATTTGTCTGACGCCTTACGTTCCAAACCCGGCCGCGATCATCTCGTGCCGAATGTCATGTTCAGCGCGAATCACAGGTTGGATCAACTGCTCGATCTCTGTCTTCTCTTTCGAAGAAAGCTGCCGTTGTGGTGGACGCGGTGCTCCGAAATCGGATCCCAGCAAACTGATCGCGTGTTTCAACATGCTAATGTTGTAACTGTCTCCGTCTTTGGCCCGATAGTCTTCAATCGGAAGCAGATGCTGTTGCAACTCCATGCCCTGGCTGAACTCGCCTGCGGCGAATGCAGCGTGCATCGCCAACGCCAGATGCGGACAGAGATTGCCCGCCCCCGTTGTGAATCCCGTTCCACCCGCCAGCATGTAGTAGGGGGCAAATCGCTCGGCAGACCCACACAGCCATTCAATTCGAGTCGTGCCGCCAGCGCCGGCATTCGCCGCCTTGTCCGCCATGACGACCTTGCGGAAGTCATGCAGATTGTTTTCGGCGTACTTCACGCCGACAACCCAGGGATGCGTCGCCAATTCCAGCAAAAGAGCGTCGCTGGGAAACGGACTTTTCTTGTAGATCAGAGCCGGCAGTTTGATTTGTTCGAGTGCTTCCAAATAGTAATCACGAATGCCAGCCGCACACAGGTAGGGATGGGCGAACGGCATAAACATGACGCCCGACGCACCCGCTTCACGAGATCGGATCCCGACGTCAATCGCATGGCCGATTTGCAAGCCGACCGGGGCGAAAATCAAGGCATCTGGACCCGACGCCTCACGCGTCACGCGCACGATGTCGACGATTTCACTGGCAGAAAGACTATGAAACTCACTGGTTCCGGCCGCTGGCATAAATACGCGGATCCCCGCCTGATACATGCGGCGGATGTGTTCGGCCTGCACGGTCAGATTGAGTTGACCTTCCTGATCAAATGCCGTGAGCGGGACCAGATGGACAGTACGCAATCGTTCCAGATCCAGGCCAGCTTTCATATCGAGTCCCTGCGGGTGAATGACCGTGTTTGGAGGAAGGTGAACCAATAAATGGTTGTAGGCTGCATCGGGCGACCGGTCAAGGGACGTCAATTCCTTTCATAGCGATGTTCCATCATCGTTTGCACTACGCAAATCCAGAGTAGTTTTGATAGGATTTGGGCCTGCTTCCGCAGTGCCGAACAGCCCAACAGCACCGGGAGGGACTCCCGCTTGTTGAAATCGGAAAAAATTTCTCAGTTTGAGGATGATTGTGACTGCACTTCTTTTGGCATTGGCGTCGCTCTGTTTTTCTCCGCTCGATCAAGGAGCGGCAGTGGAACTGCGTTACACCGGGACTCTGGTCAAGTTAGAGCGAGATTCCGAGGGACAGCCAGTCAAACGCTTCAGCCTCTATTGTCTGATCGAGAAGTCCCCCAGCGGCGGTCGCGACATTGCATTTCTGATGGACGAGCGAGGTGGCGGGGCCTGGGCCTGGCCGGAACGTTATGGCCAGATTGCGCTCGGCCCAAAGTTGCAGCCTACCAATGTGACGCAACTGCGGCTGCTGCAGGAGCACAATGGGACGAACAATGTCATCCGTATTCCTCGGCCCGTCTTCGAATTCGCGGATAAACTCCAGGCTGGTGCCACTTGGAACAACGACTCCACGGGCTTCGAGGTCAAAAAGGTCGCGAAAATCCAGGACCGTGAATGCTGGCAAGTGGATGTCTCGACCAACTTCGGTCGCAAGCGAACATTGTGGGTTCAGAAAGACAGCCCACTCGTTGTGGAATTGGAAGAACGACTCTTCATGGGGCAGGGTGAGGAATACTCACTGCGAATGAAACTGGAATCTGCGGAACCTTTAGACGCTGCACAGTTAGCAAAAGTCAAGACTCCCTTGGCGCTGCTGTTGAAGCTGCAGACGGATTTAGCCCGCGCTGAGAATGATCAAAATCCCGAACTCAATGACGCACAATTGGAGAAGGTCACTGCTGTTTCTGAAAGTTTAGAGAAAGTCGCCGAGGGCACTCCGTTTGGCCGGTTAGCGGCAGTTGTCACACGCGATGTCAAATCGCAACAGCAGCGGACAGGCGAGCTGGCACAATTGGCGAAGAAGTTCCTGGGCCATCCTGCTCCTGAATTCGCGATGAAACTGGTCGATGGAAAAACGATCCCGCCCGCAGACCGAGCCGGCAAAATCACGGTGCTTCATTTCTGGGAATACCAGGGCGAGCCGCTGGTTGAACCCTACGGCCAGGTGGGATATCTCGACTTCCTGAACAGTCGCCGGCGAAAACTGGGAGTCCAAGTTTACGGAGTCGCAGTCGACCCGCGTTTTGCAGATAAAACACAAGCCGCACAAGCTCAGCGATCAGTAGGTAAGCTGCAAAGTTTCATGAACTTGGGTTACCCGCTGGTGGCCGATGATGGCGACTTGATCACACAATTCGGCGATCCTCGCCGGGTCGGAGCCAAATTGCCCTTGTGGGTGGTGATCGGGCATGATGGCAAGGTCGCCCATTACAGCGCAGGCTTTTACAAGATAAACCCTGATGAGGGCCTGCGTGAATTAGACGAAGTCGTGATCAAGTTGATCCAGGATGCCAAGAAAGCCAGCGACGGGAAGTGACGAGTCGTAGCATGAAGCTTCAGTTTTTGGGAACCG
>DASYEA010000877.1:0-5824 GCA_036499265.1 Schlesneria sp.
TCCTCAAAGAGAACTTTGATGAAACCAAGGGAGCTCGCTGGAAGGTCCAGGGCAGCCCCGGAGGTCGTGGTGGGCTGGAGTACCTCGGCGATGACATTGCCGCATACAAGGCGCGCTATTCGCTGAAGTCGAAAGAGAGCGAAAAGGACTGGAAAGCTCTGATCAAGCTGTGCCGAATTCTGAACGAGACTCCCGCAGACAAGCTGGAAGCGGCGCTCGAACCGATCCTGGATGTGGACGGAGCGTTGTGGTTCATCGCCTTGGAGAACGCCCTGATCAACAGCGATGGATACTGGGTACGAGCCAGCGACTACTGCATCTACCTCGATACCAAAGGGAAGTTCCACATCATCCCACACGACGCCAATGAGACCTTCCAGGGAGGCATGGGCCCCGGCATGGGCGGCCCCGGCGGACCGGGCGGTCCTGGCATGGGCAGGCCTGGAGGTGGTCGCGGTGGCGAAGGCCGCCCGGGTGGCGGTCGACGACCACAGAGCGAAGGGACTGCAGAAGGCCGTCCGCCAGAAGGTGGTCCCCGTGATGAACGTGCCCGCGAAGGGGGACCTCGAGACGGTGGCCCACGTGACCAAGGCCCCGGTGGACCGAATGGTCGTCAAGGGGGTGGCCCTGGCGGTGGAGGTCCCGGCGGATTCGGTGGAGGTCCACGTGGCGGAGGGGGTGGTGGGCTGGAACTCGATCCGCTCGTCGGACTGAACGATAACTCGAAGCCACTCCGCAGCAAACTGCTCGCTGTCCCCGCCCTCAAGACGCGATACCTGTCACATGTGAAGACGCTATCCGACGAGTGGCTCGACTGGAAGAAGTTGCAGCCAGTCGTTGATCAGTATGTCACGTTGATCGATAAAGAGATCCAGGCCGATACGAAAAAACTCAGTTCCTACGAAGCATTCCGCTCGGCAGTCTCGGCAGATGAACCCAAGGTAGAGGAGGGGCGACGACCACACATGTCACTGCGAACCTTCGCCGATCAACGCCGCAAGTTTCTGATGAACCGCCCCGAGATCAAGGCACTGGAAGGAACGAACTAATCACGCGAACGTGAGTTCGTGCGTTTGACTTTCGCCAGGCAGGCCAGATCATCGCGATCTGGCCTGCTTCGTTTTCATGATCGCGAGAATCGATGTCCGCTCCTTCAAGAATCGGTTTGATTGGCGATGTTCACTGCGAAGATCAGTCGCTGGCGTTGGCCATTGAGACTCTTCATGCCGCAGGCTTTGAGACGATCGTCTGTACCGGCGACGTGGCCACGGGACCGGGCCGCATCAACAACTGTTGTGACCTGCTTCGTCGCTACAACATCACGACAGTTCGCGGCAACCACGATCGTTGGCTGCTGAATCACATGGCCAACGTCAGTCCCCTGGCGACGACTCTCGGCTCACTGACGAAATCGTCGTGGCGTTTTCTCGAATCGCTGCCGGTAACGATCGACGTACCGACATCAGAAGGACCAGCCCTATTGTGTCACGGTGTGGGAGCCGAAGACATGCTCTCGATAGAACCCGAGCAGTCCGATTCGGAACTCGATGATCATCCCATTTTGGATTCGATCGTAAAGTCGCAGCGTTATCGATGGATCATCAACGGTCATTCGCATCGACGAATGGTTCGTCCTTATCAATCACTGACAATCATCAATGCGGGAACACTCCGACGCGACCACGACCCCTGTTTTGCGGCGATCGACCTGGAGCAGCGGATCGCCACCTTCTGGGACATTCGAGATCAAGTGACGGCTGTTCGCACCAGCGAAATCGCGATGCGATATTGAACCTACTGAACTCGACCGACACCAAATTGATCGCCAACGCGCACGGGTTCCTGGCCGCGGAGATCGATCTCCAGCATCTTCTCGCTTTGAACGGTGGCACCGGTTTCGTCCGTTAGTGTCGTGATGATCTTGCGAGCCTGGACGTCGAACACGTCGCCAGTCGAAGGGTAGGCGAGTTTGCCGTCGAGACTGAATGTGATCCAGCCGGGTTCGTCGCGGACTTTCAGGCTGGCGACCTGCCTGGGGGGCATCACTGTGGCGTCGAAGACGTGCATGTACTGATTGAACGCATCGCAGACCCAGATCTCTTTTTCATCGGGGGTCAGGCCGATGCCGTGGCTCGGGCAACCGTGCCGTTTGACAGGTCCTTTTTCGTAGCCAGCCACTTCAATTCGATGCAGCTTTTTCCCGGTCGTGATATCGCCGATTTCGAAGCCGAGCAGATCATTAAGGCACACGAAGCACAGCGTCTGTTTCCCGTTCACTGTGAAAGGCCGAATGCTGGCTGTGAATGGTCCTACCGTCTTTGCCGTCTGATGAGTGGAAGTGTCAGCGACGGTCAACAGTGGCGATTTCAGTCCCGCCAGATAGCAGTACTTTCCATCAAGACCATAGACCGTATTGTGAGCCCCAGACTTCGGTTCGATCTTCGCAATGATGTCGCCGGTCTGGCCGTCGACCACGTGCCAGTGATCTTTTTCAAGCGACGGGACGTACAGGACTCGTCCGTCGGGGGCAATGGCCATGCGATCGCAGCCTCCTTCGTACGACTTCTCCCAAAGCAGCTTTTCGGTCAACAGGTCGAAGCATTGCAGCGTCTGAATCGTCGAGACATACAGCCGCTTCGTATTGGCATTCGCGCAGATCCCTTTGACGTTCAGCGGCTTGCCAGCACCATCGAGCCCCGCTGTCGGAATCCGCTTGACGAATTTGTGTCCCGCGTCGATATCGAAGACCAGGACACCGTGCCCGCCGTATTCCAAGTAATTCCTGACTCCGGGGGCCGCGACATACAGTTGGCGACGCACCGGCTTGTCTTCGGCCTTGATGCCGCTGACCGGTAGTAGAGCGAGAATGATCAAGAGGCGGATGGTGACCGAGCGCGACATGGTATCCCCGTCAGAAGGATCGAGATGGAGGGTGAATTGTGATCCTTATCCGTCGGAGATGCGAGCCTTCGTCACTCAAAAGAGTTTGGCATCAGGATAGAACTTGCGCATCACGTGTCTTCGCAACAGAAAGAGTGCGACCAGATTGATCACTTTCCACCACAACAACCATGAAGTTAAGACCCAGGCTTCGATCAGATCGGAGATACCAAACAGCACGAAGGCCAGGGAGTACCACAGTTCCAACGATGAGTGTCGCTGGCGATACCATCTCGCAAGTACCAGGAGCGCGAATACGAACCACGAACCCGCCTCGACAAAGTTGAATTCGCGACACGCGATGTCAATCCAGGTGTGTGGCTCGTCGCCCGGCTGCGACCACGACCGCCATGTTTTCCAGAACAGGGTATGAGCGAGGTCGTCCATGGAAGCCACTGTACAAAGAACGTTCTCGTTTAACCGCGTGGGCAATGTCCCGCGCGCCAGCTGTCGTTGGTGGCTCGATTTGCAAGAGACGCGCGGGGCGTTGCCCACGCGGTTAAACGACCGGACTTCAAGCTGATCTTAGACGCGATAGAAATCGATCCACTGGAAGCGGACTTCTTTTTCATCGCGCCACAGCGATGATGGGAAAACGATGTCTAAATCATCACCGTGTGGTTTAAATTCGATCTTGAGCCAGCCTGTGGGGTTAACATCATCGCGTGAAAATTTGCCGTCATCATCAGCCAGAAAAAAGCGAGTTTTGTTGCCATCGCAGCTGCTCGTCCTCACCTGCATCCGAGACGACGTGACGTCGAAGCCTTCCAAAGTTTTGAACGGTTGATTGCCCGCATACCGCAAGCGAAGGGTGATGTCCTTCGGCCAGCGATCTTTTGTCGAGAGAGTCATCCGACCAATCCCAGTGGCGCTGGTGACCGTGATGACTGTGCGGCCCTCTTCTTCAGTGATCGTGGCTTTATCGGCGGGAGACTCGAGCTGCACTTTTAGCAGTGTGGGATCTGCTGCTCTGAGAGGAAGTCCCGACAAGGCCATCACACCACAGACCAAGCACAATCGCCGAATGCGATCCACGGTGAACTCCTTCGCGGTCAGGTGATCGATTGCCCTGAGGCCAATCGCAAGGCCAGCTTCAAATTCGCCTGCGTCCACAGCAGCGGGCAGATGTCATTGGGGACGTAACGGCCTTGCTCGCAATAGTACGATTCCGGGCAGCGATAGGCGGGCGTCTTCGTGCCGGGTTTGGTCAATTGATACAGCGATCGTTGCAGATGATGAATCTGCCGGCGTCGATCTTCCGCATCTTTGGTCCGTTGGAATCGCAGGCCATAGTGGATCGACACGATCGGATCAAACAAGCACCACTGCGCTTCCATGCCCGGTTCCAGCAAGCGATCTCGATCGGCGAGATTGTCGCTGAAATCGACCGTCCGCTGATCGGCCGCCAGCTTCTGCTTGTAGTCCGCACACCAGTACGAATCACCGATGTAACGTCGGATGCCGTGATCGCCCATGAGATGCGTCGTCACATTCGAGACGATACGATCCGCGGCATCGGGCGTGGCCACTCGGAATGGATAAATCAGGAAGAGCAGCGCCGCGTCGTAAAGCCGATGCTGAGCCGGAACGGGCTGTGAACACTCGGCTGGCAGAGTCTGAGCCAGTGCCTTCTCACCCTGAGCGATCAAGTCTGCAACGTCAGCGCGAGCTATAAATTCGGTTCCCGCAGCGTCCCGGTCAACCAGCTTCAGGAACTCCTTCAATCCAGCCACGACAGCCCCGATGCTGGAGCAAGCGATTTTGCGGACTTCTTCCCAGTGACCGCTGTCCTCATCCTGCCAGTAGCGAACTGCTTTTAGAAACAGGGGGACGGCCGACAGGGTCTTCCATTCGTCCTTCGTCATCGGTTCGGCGACCGCGGTCAACCGGCATCGACTGTAAAGCCACAAGAACGCGCCGAGGGCATCGTTTTGAGCGTGCGACCATTTCTCGTCAAGTTCGACGAGATGGTTGCCGTCAAATCGGATATGCGGTCGCTCCATCGGATCTTGCGGGTTGCTCTTGCCATTGATCGCGTCCGTGAATCGCGATTGATACTTTCCGAAGTAGGTCAGCAAGGACTGCATCGCCGTTACCGCTTTGGCGGGTTCGCCGCAGACCAGGTGAGCATGTGCGATGTGGATATTGTCGCGGACCCAAACGGACCGATAGCCCGTCAGTTCAAAGTCGCCACCTTCGCCGGCCGCAGCGGAAAACAGACCGGTGCTGAGGGTCGGAAATCGAAACGTTCCCTGCTGTTCCAAGAATGCTGTAATCCGCTTCGCATCGTCTTGAAAGTTTTGCTCTTTAAGAGCCAGCACGTCGTAGTAGCGTTCCGCCATCGTTGCTTCCTGCCGAATGAATCCAAATCCGATGCGTTGGTCAAGTTGAAGCCAGTGATCGAGGTCATCCAACTTTCAGCCGCAACGATACGCGATCCGAATTGATTGTCAAACGCCCCCTTTCGTCAATCCCGTGCGGCGGGGGAAGAAGTTTTTAGCCACGGATGAAACACGGACCGGACACGGATAAAAAGTTCGTGGTTGGAGCAGGCCAACCTCAGCTCGGCGCGGGTCTCCGATACCGCCGAAACGCATGACCGCAGGTCTCCTCTGCTCCGACACAATGACAGCAACTGAAGGCACCCAGCTAGGTCGGAGACCTTCGGTCGGCCGTTTCGGCGGGGTCGGGAGACCCGCGCCGAACGAGAGCCGGATCCATCAATCGCCGCGCAAGGTTGCCACGATTGGTAGGCGGACGGCGGCTCTTACCGCAAAGGCCGAGGCGATCATGCCTGTAGTGAACACGATGGCCAAGAGCATCAGCAGCGAGGCGACGGGGATGTTGCCGGCTTGACTGACCAGATTTGGGGCGACGGCCAGAA
>DASYEA010000878.1:0-3108 GCA_036499265.1 Schlesneria sp.
GATCACCGCGACACAAAAGTGGTACGATGTCACTGTCGAAGCTCTCCGCGCGAAGAAATGGCCCGATGCGGTGTACTCGGCGGGCGTTCTGAGCCACTACTACACGGATCCGATTCAGCCCTACCACACCGGTCAATGCGAAGCGGAAGGGGTCGTGCATCGAGCGGCCGAATGGAGCATCGCGTGCGCCTATCGTGACCTGACTGACATCCTCGAAGCGGATCTCGGGGGATGGCCCGAAGTCACCGTCCCCAACGGAACCGACTGGCTGCCGAAGATGGTCAAAGCGGGAGCTGACCTGGCCAACCCGCACTACGAGGTCTGCATCGAACACTATGACATCAAGCAAGGGGTGAAGAATCCTCCGGCCGGCCTGGATCAGGAGATGAAAGATCGGATCGCCAAGCTGATCGGTCACGCCGTCGTCGGTTACGCCCGCATCATGGAACGCGCGCTGGCCGATGCGGAAGCGTCGCCCCCCGCCACCAGCATCACACTGCTGGGGATCATGTCTCAACTGACCATCCCGATCTTCTGGGTGACGAAGAAGCTGAAGGACTCCAAGGAACGTGCGATCGTTGAGGCCACCTTCAAAGAGTTTCAGGCGACCGGCAAAGTGGTCGAGGCACTGACCGAAGACGACTACACGATTCGTGCGATTCACGCTGAAGAGGTGCTGAAGAAGCCTCTGCAGGAACTCGACGAACAAAAAACGCCGACTTCGATGGGTGTCGCTCATGGGACCGGTGCTCCGGCGCGACCTCGTCCAACGAAGCAGTTGAAACCCAAAGTCGTCCCGACACCCACCATTGCTGAAGCTCCGAAACCGGCACCTGTGAAACCACCGCGCGTCGAACCACCGGCGGTTCAACAGAAGCCAGTCGAACCGCCGAAGATCGAGCAGAAGCCCGTCGAACCTGCGAAAGCACCAGTGATGAAGCCCGTTGCTCCGATAGTGGTCGCTAAGACTCCGCCCGCAGCAACGCCAGAATCGAAAGTCGACCGCGTCTACCTCGACTTGAGCATGCCGGTCGAGAAAGCTCCTTCCATCGGAGCGAAGACCGCGGCGGTCCTCGAAAAACAGGGGATCGAGACCGTTGGAGACTTGTTGTCCATCGATCCAGATCGCCTGGCTGACCGGATCAAAGATCCGCATATCGACTCCTATACGATCCTCACCTGGCAGATGCAGGCCGATCTGTGTTGTTCGGTGCCCGGCTTGCGAGGCCACGATGCCCAGATCCTGACAGCGTGCGGCATCAGTCATCGCGATGAATTGGCATCCGCTCGTGCCGATGCCCTGCTGAAGAAAGTCGACTCGTTCATCATCACGCCTGCCGGTGAACGAATCCTGCGAGGGGGCGAGCGACCGGATCTGAAAGAGGTCTCGCACTGGATCGCCTGCGCGAATCAACCACCTCCAGCCAAAGCAGCGTAGGTCCACTCCTTCCTGAGCGGCGCGGCGTCAGCCCCCTGGCCCATCAACACTCAACCTTTCATCACGAATCCTTACCCGATCTATTCCGCAGCCAACTGACTCTTCAACCGATCACCAATCAGGTTGATCGCTTCCACAGCCGTATCGAACTGGTCGACTCGTTTGATAAACGCATGGATCATCCCGTCATACTGAACCAATTCCGTCGCCGCTCCCGCCGCGCTCAGTGCGATGGCATACGCTTCTCCTTCATCGCGCAACGGATCGAATTCGGCAGTCAGGATTAACGCGGGAGGCAACCCCTGCAGTGATTCGGCCCGCAGCGGTGACGCATACGGCTCACGCATCTGTTCGGGTGATTGGACGTAGTGGTTCCAGAACCATTGCATCTGTGATGTTGTGAGGAAGTATCCATCGGCATTGTCACGATACGAAGGTCGATCGAAATCGCAGTCCGTGATCGGATAGATCAAGGCCTGGAACGCAATCGCAGGGCCGCCGCGGTCCCGGGCCATCAAGCACAACGCCGCGGCAATGTTTCCACCCGCACTATCGCCACTGACGGCGACCCTGGCCGGATCGATCTGCAGGTCGCTCGCATTTTGAACGACCCAGTTCAAGGCCACATAAGCGTCTTCCACGGCAGCCGGGTATTTGTGTTCGGGAGCCAGTCGATAGTCGACCGAGATGAACACGCAGCCAGATGCCTGAGCCAGCCGCTGCACGAGATCATCATGAGTATCGATGTTATTCAACACCCAGCCGCCGCCATGAAAATACAGACACGCGGCAGAGGGAGCGGTCCCAATGGGCCAGTAGATGCGGACCTGCAGTTCGTCCCCATCCGGTCCGAGGATCGAACGAGTCTCCACGCGAGCGAGCTTGGCGGGTGCCAACTTCACCGCGCTACCAAGGATCAACGCGCGACGAGTGACATCGAGCGGCAACGATTCCATCGACGGGTTTTTCAACAGGCTGAGCAGATTCAGGAACTTTGCCGCTTGAGGATGCAGAGGCATGAGTCGCATTCTTTCGTCAGATCACATTCGACCACTCAACTTGCCGAGAGTGGTCATCGAGAGAAGAGAGGGGACATTGCAAATTGCCAATTGCAAATTGCCAATTGCAAATTGGAAGAAGGAAGCAGAGAGCAATGTGACTTCAAAGTACTGCTACTTGCAAACAACCTGGACCATCAGTCGCCCCAGCCAGACCAGGAACAGGCCGCCGACGACTTGCGATGCCACATTGATCCCGGCCAGCAGGACGGCCGACGATCGCATCGCGTTGATGGTGTCGTTTCCAAACGAGGAGAACGTCGTGAAGCCACCCAGGATCCCGACGACCAGAAACAGTCTTAGAGATTCCGAGGACTCGCTACGACTCTCAAACACTTGCGAGATCGCACCGATCAGCAGGCAGCCGACAAGATTGACGATCAATGTCCCGATCGGAAATCGTTCCGAAAACAGACTCTGCGCGACGTTCGTCACAACGAACCGCAGGGTGGATCCAACAAACCCACCCGCGCCAACTAACAACACGTTGCCCATGCTTCACTCTTAAACTTGACACGAAAAACGATGAACTCGCTGCGATGGTGACTGAATCGGGTGGTATGACGCAACTGATTGGCGGGGCGTGAATGAAGAGGTATTGCAAATTGCGAA